>JACRNN010000213.1 GCA_016234955.1 Deltaproteobacteria bacterium
GCCTCAGGGCGTTTGCCCCCCTTATCAGACGGACGGGGTCTTTCCTTAACATAAGGGCCTACCCGGTCATGCGAGCGGTTAATGAACATGATGCTTGTTGAATTCGGGAGTATACGCCTGCCGTGGAATTTCAAGGATGGGAGGATCGAGGATGGTCAACGAAGCAATCATATTATAACCGACAGGATATAAAAGTCAAGTTTTTGACGTAAATATGTCGCCATGCCGATTATCATCTCAACGCCCTGTCTTATTTTTAACGATATGGCCCCTTTTGGTTTTATGGGAGGATGGGTTGCCAGACAGGGAATTAGGGGCTATGCTATATAAGCACGGCGCACGGCCGCGTGTCTTTAAGCTATCCTCAGCCCAGGCCGCGGGCCTCGCGCACGCAATGCATCTTCAATCTAACGGCGCTTTAGCACGGAGGCAACCCTCATGGCGGAGAGAGACGACGAGCCGAAGGTAAAGTCCTTCTCGGCATCCGCGAACAGATTCCTTGTTATCCTTGACGACATAATACTCATCGCCGTCGCCGCGGGAATTATCGGGGTCGCGTGCCTCCTGCTCGCGGAGGCGATATCGGATTTCGTCTTCTTCAACAAGCACTCCATATCGCACATCATAAGCGACCTGATGTTCATCCTCATCATCATGGAGCTCTTCAGGCAGGTGATGCGCCAGATAAACCGCCACAAGTTCTCGCTAAACCCGTTCATATACATAGGCGTCATAGCGAGCATACGGGGCCAGCTCCTTACGCAGATGAAACTCGGGATGGGCGAGGTCGAATGGAAGGAGGCGGCTATCCAGCTCGGCATACACGCCGTTATCGTGCTTATCCTTATCGCGGGCCTATATATATATTCGAAATGCGTTTTGATAACGGACGAATGAAACCCCGTCTATCCGACTATCTTTACGATATCGTCCCTTTCAAGCCTCGGCGGGGGGGCGGGGCTGTGCGCCGGATATCCTATCGGCACGACGGCCACCGGCCTTAAGCGGCCGGGGAGGTCCAGCGCCGCGCTCAAGGCCGCCTCGTCGAACGCCCCCACCCATACGCTTGAGAGCCCCAGCTCAAGGGCCTCGAGCATCATGTTCTCTACCGCCACCGCCGCGTCCTGTACGGCATACAACTCCACGCCCCTCTGCCCGTAGCGGCGGGAGACCCTGTGCAAATCCGCGCACACAACCGCCACGAGCGGCGCGGTTGAGATGAACATCTGCCCGAACGAGGCCTCCGCCACCCTTTTTCTGACGGCGGCGTCAAAGACGAAGTAGAAGAAGCGCGACTGGAGGTTCCCGGCGCTCGGGGCCCATCTAAGCGCCTCTATGAGCGTCTCGACCGCCTCCCGGGGCACAGGCCTGTCCAGGAACCTGCGCACGCTCCTCCTTGCCCTTATGGCTTCCATGACCTCCACGGCAGTCCCTCCTCCCGCGGTTGCGCGCAACAACCAGCTTCCTTACGCGCAAGGCCGGTAATCTTAATGATGTATAATAAGCATACACCAGAAACCGGCGCACTGGAGGCCCAAGAGGTATTTTTTTGCAGGATGATTAAAAGCTGAGTTGGCGTGCGGGTCCTGGAATGAGGGAATGGCCTGGCAAAAGGGCTCAGGCGACGAGGTCTATCTGCTGGACAACACCGGGCGTGCCGTCCTCTTTCAGGAAAACGCCGGAAGACCTTATCTGGCCGTTGAGGTTGTTCTCCGAATCCCTGGCGTCGAACTGTGTCTGCGCGTAGCCCAGGTATATGGCGCCGACCCCTTTATCCTTGAGCCCGGTCAGGACGTCCTGACCGGATGCGTCCTTTGTCCATATCCTGAGCATGCCGTATGCCGGGTCGAACGCGTCTATCCACGAGTTATGGTCCGAGTCATAGGCGGAGAGCTCGGCAAAGCCGTTGCCGCTCGCGGGGCCGAAGAGCTCGCTCCCGTTGTTGACCTTGCCGTCCGAGTTAAGGTCGATCGCGAGGAAGCCGCTCCCGTTCTTGACGAAGGAGACGGACTCCTCTGTCCCGTCCGAGTTGATGTCAAAGGCGAATTTCCCGCCTTCGAGCTCGGCGGCCGCCCCGTCGAAGTTTATCACCAGCGGGTCGACCTTCTTTGCGTCCCCTGCCCTCAATCCGGCCTCGGTGGAGGCTACAGAGGTCCTGTCCATCTTCAGTTCAAGGGTGAATTTAAGCTCCTCTCCGTCCGCGGTCTTTATAATCCCGGACGCGTTGAACGCGGTGGTCTCTTTCTCGGTATGTGTTTCCCGCCTGCTGTATATGAGACCCCAGCCCTCTTTGTCCTGGCTCTGCCGGGGTTGTCCGCCGCGGTCGACACCCTTGGGGGCCTGGACGTCCTCCTCCCGCGCCCTTTTTACGTCCATGACCTTCATCTTCCTCCCGGTAAGGAACTCCATGAGGAGCTTCCTTATGAACATCTCAGTACCGGGGGAGGCCTGCTGGTCGAGGTCTTCCTTATGCACCAGCCCGCCCTTCATCTTCTCAAGCCGGGCCTTCAATTCCTCGGAGATAGTGACCTTGTCCGAGGCCGCGGAAGGGGCGGATGCCTGAGCGTCCAAGGCGGCCCATATCTTCAGGCTCTCGCTCTTTTCGTCCTCCGCGGTAAATGAGCGGTATGAGGACATCTGTATTTCGGAGTCGGCTATGCGCATAGGGCTCCCCTTATTACCATTATCGGCAGGCGGTTCCGGAAACTTTAACAGGCTCTGGAAAAACATCCGCGGTGTCGTCGTCGTTCGTAACCGCGGCGCACGGAATAAGTACGCTCATTCCTCACTTCCCGACCCCTTGCATCTTTAGCTTTTTAAGGAACCTGTTAGAATAACCATACGTACAAAAGGAAAAAGGGGGCGGCCTGCGGCCGCCCCCTCTGCGTGACGCGGCTTGTATGGCGGGTATATGCGCGGTTGACGTCTCTACGTCAGGCGGGTATGAACATGCTCCGTGATTGAAAAACCACGGGGGTTTAAGAACGCTAAAAGATGAAACCTCCCGGAGAGCGTTAAAAAAGTGAACTCACCCCGGGCTTGGATGCCCCAGTGGTTTCAGAACGTTAAAAAGGCTATACGACGTCCGAGAATTCCAACCGGTTGTCCTCCAGGATCTTCCTGAGCTTTTTCAAGCCCCTTGCCTCTATCTGCCGGACCCTCTCCCTCGTCATCCCGAATATGCCGCCTATCTCCTCGAGGGTCCTGGGGTCGGAGTCGAAACCGAACCTGAACCTTATGACCTTGCTCTCGGTATCGCCGAGGAGGGTGAACCACTCGTTTATCTTCCCGCCCCTCGTTGCCGACCCTATAAGCTCTACAGGGTCCGGGGCCGAGGGGTCCTCTATCCTGTCGATGAGGGCCTGCCCGCCGTCATTCGATACCGCCGCATCGAGCGAGAGGCTCTTCCTGCTTATCATGGTCAGTTTCTTTACATAACGGCCGGAGAGCCCGGTCCTGCCGGCGAGCTCCATGATGTCAGGTTCTCTCATGAGCTCCGCGGCAAGCTCCCTGCCGGCCCTCGAGAGCCTCGCCAGGTCTACGGTTATGTGGACCGGCAGGCGCACCGTGTTGGCCTGGTTGGATATCGCCCTGTCTATCGTCTGCCTTATCCAGTACGTGGCGTAAGTGGAGAACCTGCAACCCTTTGATATCCTGAAGCGCTCCACGGCCTTTATGAGCCCTATGTTGCCCTCTTCTATGAGGTCCCGCAGGGGCAGCCCCCTGTTCAGGTATTTTCTGGCTATATTGACCACGAGGCGCAGATTCGCCTCTATCATCCGTCCGCGGGCCTTAGCGTCCCCCCGTGAAATCCTCTCCGCGAGTTCACGCTCCTCGTCATGGGTCAGGAGCTCGAACTTCCTGATGTCCTTGAAGTACGTATTGATGGAATCGACCGCGCCGGATGCGCGTCCGTCCCTTGCGCCGCCTTCTTCGTCCGCGCGGTCGCCTGTGCTGCGCCGGCGTCCGCCCCTCTCCCCCTTTTCATCAAGAGGCTCAAAGCCGTTGCCGAAGCCCGCTCCTTCCGGATGGAATTCCAAAAGGCTATCTCTATCGAGAACCATTCCGATTGCCATAACACACCCCCTTTGAACATGCATAGCGAGCGCCCGGCCCGCAACTTGGGCTTAGGGGTCAAGCGAGCGAATAGAAATAGATAATTCCTTCTATGTCGAAGCTCGCCTAATCCCCTGCTTCGCCGGCCTTTACGAACTCTTTCTTACCGCACTCCGGGCAGACCTTAGGCTTGCACCTCGATTCCTTTGAGTAATCGCAACCATTGCACTTCCATACAGCCATACTAATATCTCCTTAGATCGATTTTCATGAGACAACGGGGAGGTACGGCCCTCCCCTGTCCCTCCGCATAACTAAGGAACCTCTGATTAATTCGCAATAGCATGTCATTCTGAGCAAAGCGAAGAATCTCAACGTCTATAAAATCAATAAGTTACGAGATTCTTCGGTCGCTACGCTTCCTCAGAATGACGTTACGAGATTCTTCGGTCGCTACGCTTCCTCAGAATGACAGAAAAACATAATTAATCAGAGCTTCCCTAAAAGTGCGACTGTGCGTATGACTCAAGGCCCGCCTGATCGGCCTTCATCCCGCTATCGCCCTTCTTCCAGTTGACCGGGCAGACCTCCCCGTGCTTCTCGTTGAACTGCAGAGCGTCCACTATCCTCAGCACCTCGTCCACGTTCCTTCCGAGCGGCAGGTCGTTCACGGTTATATGGCGGAGCTTGCCCCGCCCGTCTATTACGAAGAGCCCGCGCAACGCTATCCCAGGCTTCTCGATAAGCACCCCGTACTGCCTGCTGATGGACTTGTCGAGGTCCGAGACTATCGGGTATTTGACATCGCCTATACCGCCCTTTTTCCTCGGCGTATTCCTCCAGGCCAGGTGCGAGAAGTGGCTGTCCACGGATACGGCTATGACCTCGGTATTCCGTGCCTTGAACTCGGCTATCCTGTCGCTGCAGGCTATAATCTCGGTAGGACATACGAAGGTGAAATCGAGCGGGTAGAAAAAGAGCGCCACGTATTTACCCCTGTAATCCGAGAGTTTGATCTCCTTGAAGGACCCATCCTCCATTACGGTCTGGGCCTTGAAGTCCGGCGCGTCGTTCTGCACAAATGCCTGTGACATTTTTCTTCCTCCTTATTGTTTTTTTAACGTCCTGAAAACCCGCTGGGCTCAAGCCCCGGCTCCATCAACTCCGGCAATCGACGCACACCCCGAAAAAGTCGACATGAGTGCCGGTCACGGTAAACTGATCGAGTATATCCCCCGGGAGCGTCAACGTCTCCGAGTAGTCGGCCATGACGTCGATTATCCTGTTGCATGCGGTGCAGATGATATGGTGGTGGGGCGCCGGGTTAGGGTCGAAGTGCTTCCTTTCCGGGTCTATGGTTATCTCGCTCACCAGCCCCCTCTCTCTCAGGGCCTGTATGGTGTTATATACGGTGGCGAAGGACACTGTAGGATGTACCTTCTTTATCTCCGAGTATATCGCCTCTGCCGTCGGATGGCTTGTGTTGCCTTCCAGGAACATGAGTATCGCAAGCCTCTGCGGCGTCAGCTTGAAACCCTGGGACTTGTATTTATTGATAATATGTTCCATATGCTGTCCCTTAAAATAGAATATTTACCATCTTGGAATAGTTATATTATAATCGACCCTGAAGATTTGTCAAGAGATTTTTTAGACCTTTTTAATCTTTTTAGTCCACATTCATCAACTACTTGCTTTTAAGGAACCTCTGATTAATTCGCAATAGCATGTCATTCTGAGCAAAGCGAAGAATCTCAACGTCTATAAAATCAATAAGTTACGAGATTCTTCGGTCGCTACGCTTCCTCAGAATGACAGAAAAACATAATTAATCAAGGGTCATACGAGGGGTTAATTTCACTAAAAGCAATTGAAGCTCCCCGCAGCAAGCTGCGGGGAATGCGCTCGCTATGCATGTTCACAAGGGCTTATCCGTGGCCGAACCAGCATCGGGGAGGCCGGGAAATAATTAAAATTCCCCCCAACAAGCTGCGGAGAATTTTCAAGTGTTGATTTCCGTCATTTTGTGATCGTATTATCCATGATATGTTGCGTTATCTTACGCCTTATTGTATATTTAATCCCTCCGTTGCCGAAACCGCGGAGACCATAGACAGAAGGGGGGAAAATGCCGCTATTTTACCTGATGCATATAGTGCATCTCCTGACGGTGATACTCTGGATAGGGGGCCTTGCCTTCGTCACCATCATAGTGCTTCCAATGGCCATAAGCACGCCCGACCCGCTCCAGAAGGTACTCACCTTCCAGAGGGTGGAGCACAGGTTCGCAAGGCTCGCCAGGGTCTACAACCTTGTGACCGGCATCTCCGGGCTCATAATGATGTTTCTCATGGGCTGGCACAGATACCTCTTTACGCTCCAGGGCCTGCCGCTCACCATCATGTTCCTGATATGGGTGTTCTGGTTCGTCATGCTCTTCGGCCTTGAGCCGATAGTAATAAAGAAGATGCTTGAGAACCTGGCAAAGAGCGGGAATAAGATGGACATAGACGCCGTCTTCAAGAGGATGAACAGGCTCCACTGGATCATGGTCTTCATATCGCTCGCCGCCTCGGTAGCCGGGGCGCTCGTCGCACACGGCCCGTTCTCGCTATATTAGCAGGATGTTGAAATTCTCCTAAGCCCAAGCTGCGGGGAGGAGCTCGCTATGCTTGTCGAAAAACACCTCAACCTGAAAACTCAACGCCCTCTATCTGCAGGAGCGCCCTTTTTATGTCCTCTCCCCCGGTATAGCCGCCGAGGCTCCCGTCGGCCCTCAAGACCCTGTGGCACGGGATTATTATCGGCACCGGGTTCGCCCCGCAGGCCCCTCCGACGGCCCTGGCGCCGCGGCCGTTGCCGGCCCTGCCGGCCACCCAGCCGTAGCTCCGCGTAACCCCCCAGGGGATAGACCTCAGAACATTCCATACCTTGAGCTCAAACGGGGTTCCCGAGAGGTCCACAACCACGTCCAACGCAACGGGCCTGGCGCTGAAGTACATGTCAAGCCCGTCAAAGACGCGTGTAAAACTGGAGCGGCGTGAAAGCGGCGCGGCCCCGTGCCTCCCTTCCATCCGCTCCAGAAAGGCCGCCTCATTGGCCCTGATGGATAGGTCCGTTACCCCGGCGCTCCCCGCGGCTATAAAGATATCGCCGAGTGGAGAGGGGTAGAGCGCGTACCAGAGGGGGCCTTTCCTGTCCGTCGATTCTATCTTGAATCTCCCCGCGGCTTTTCCGCGGGAATCTTCGAAATGTAAGGTAGTCGATTTCGATTCGCTCGCTTGACCCCCGCTAATCATGCCGCGGGCCTCGCGCTCGCTATGCATTTTCATAGTCCGCCTGCCCTATGGTTTTCAGTACAGTATAAGAAAAAACAGGCCTGGCGCAATCGATTACCGCGCCTGATTGCCTTTGACTTATATTTCCGTTTCTGATAACGTTAACTCCACCTGGAACTCGTTGCCTGTCGCGGCGGTGGTATCTAAAACCTGACAGGACACCGGTCAGTTCCCAAAGGAGGCTTCCCATGAAAAAAAAATCCTTTATCCTCAACGCGGTATTCATACTGACGCTATTGCTCTGTCAAACGGCCTTAGCGGCCGACTACCAGAGGATAACGAGCAAGGAGCTTAAATCCATGCAAAAGGACGGCTCCGCCTCGATCATAGTAGACGTGCGCGAGCCGGAGCTATACTCGAAAGGGCACATACCCGGGGCCATAAACATCCCCTACGACACGGCCAAGGACAGGATATTGAAGGAACTCTCCCCGAAAGACCGCATAGTATTCGTATGCCACGGCGGCCCGATGGGGGATGAGCTCGCGGAGATACTCGCTAAAAAAGGCTATACCACGGTATACAACCTCAAGGGCGGCATGTGGGCGTGGGACGGTCCCCTCACGGTACGGTAGCGCCACACGGATGCATATAAAGCTAGCCTTCATATTCTGGGCCGTGATGGTCGCCATCGCTATCGCCAACGGTTTCTTCGGACAGTTCGCCGTATCGAGGATAATCGGCGATTACGGGTCGCACATCTACAGGACGTTCTTCATAATAGCCGTCATCTTCGCCTTCTCAAGGGCGTACGTCCTCAAGACATCGGGGCCGGGGGGCTTCTGGTACTCCCCGGTATACGCCGGGGTCCAGTGGCTCGCGTCCAGCATCGTCTTCGAGTTCATATTCGGCCATTACGTCTTCGGCCTCCCCTGGGAAAAGATCGTCTCCGAGTACAGGATAATTGACGGGAGGCTTTGGTCTCTCGTCCTCGCCTCCGAGGTCATCGCGCCGTTGACCTGGGCATACGTCATCAATACGTAACCCCGCCTCACACCCCCGCGCCGCCGTTTTTTTAGCGTTCTGAAGCCTGCGGGTTTCATTAATCGCATCATAGTAGTATCGACATGAGCTCCATCTTGGTTATCGGTTATCTGTTAAGGAACCTCTGATTAATTCGCAATAGCATGTCATTCTGAGCAAAGCGAAGAATCTCAACGTCTATAAAATCAATAAGTTACGAGATTCTTCGGTCGCGGAGTTTACACTGAACGTAGTGAACGTGCTTCCTCAGAAAGTGAAGGATAAAGACGTATTTTTACCGATAACAGATAACCGTCCAGAAACACGCGGGGATGACATCGTGGGCTGGCTGTATTGCAGGCCTTCATACCATTCCGGTGCAATGAAGTCGATGGAACGTGCGCGAAAGGATCAGTTCCTGCGCGTTGAGGACGCGGGTTCCGAGCCCGGTTGGCTTGATGGGGCGGGTGAGACGACAGCCACGCGGGTGTCGGCCCCTGAGAGCTTCCTGAGCACCTCGGCGCTGACCGCGGCGAACCTCTGCCTCTCTTTTTTTCCGATGGAGGCGTCGGCCACAGCCTTGACGCTCAGGGGGTTTATGAGCCTTCCGCCTATCTTCACCTCGTAGTGGAGGTGGGGCCCCGTTGATATGCCGGTGGAGCCGACGTAGCCGATGAGGTCGCCTTGGGAGACCCGCGCCCCGGTCCTTATGCCCTTGGCTATGCGCGAGAGGTGGCCGTAGCCGGTTGAATAGTTGTTGTTATGCCTTATCTCTATGAAGTTGCCGTAGCCGTTCTTCCAGCCGGCGAACGCCACTCTGCCGCCGCCGGCCGACTCCACCGGAGTCCCCTTCGGCGCGCCGTAGTCTATCCCGTGGTGCGGCCTGAACTTCTTCAGGATCGGGTGGAACCTGCTCTTCGTGAAGTAGCTCGTTATGCGGCGGAACCTGAGCGGGGACTTTAGAAGCGTCCTTCTGAGCGACCTGCCCTCCAGGTCGTAGTACCCGTCCTTGCCCTCGAAGTAGACGGCGGTGTACTTCTTTCCCTCATTGACCATCTCCGCGCCGAGTATCCTCCCGGCGCTCACCGGCGCGCCGTCGACGTAAAGCGCCTCGTAGAGCACCCTGAAGGTGTCGCCCTTCTGGATGTCTGAAGTGAAGTCCACGTCCCACGCGAATATGTCGGTCAGGTTCATCATGACCTGCGGGTCGGCCCCGGCCTTGACCCCGTCCTCGTAGAGCGAGCTCTCTATCACGCCGGAGACCACCACTTCCCTCTGTTCGTGCGGCAGTTCGGTCTTCGCCGCCTTGACGCCGTTGGCCGACCCCTCGTCCTTCTCGACGACGAGCGTCTCGTACGCGCTGAACCGGTACTCCATCCTCCTCCACTCCTTATTGAGAGTGAATATCCTGAAGACGGTATCCTGCTTGAGTTGCCTCAGGTCATAGACGGGCCGGGCCGCGCCCGCTATGGCCTGTATCTCGGAGCCGGGGAGACCGAATAACGTCATTATACTATAGAACGTCTGCCCACCGTTGATCCTGAAGTCGTACCTGCCCTCCGCGGACTTCTCGACATCCGGGGGGACGCCGGGATTTGCGGGACCGCCTGAGGACAAAGGGGCCTGATCAATGGTTGTCCGGGTCTTTTCACCGGAGGACTTTTCGGAATAGGCTTCGGGGCTTAAGAGGAAAATAGCGGAAAGGATGAGCGCGAGCCCCGCGAGGCTCAAGAGTAAAACGGGCCTTAGAAGGGACTTCAGGTCTTTTTTTTCAGGAGATTCGGCCAAAATCTCTCACCTTTAAAAAATTTTAAAATATGATAATAGAATAGAATCATCATGTCAAGGACTTAGGCACGTTTTCCGGCAATTTCTTGAAGATTCCCCTATGCCCAAGCCGCTGGGAATCTTCGACATATAAGGAAGTATCTATTTCTATTCGCTCGCTTGACCCCGCACCAAGCCGCGGGCTGGGCGCTCGCTATGCATGTTCAATGAAAACCCGCGCGAAAAACGTCTTCTGAAATTACATACGAACTCACCTGAAAACGCGGGAGAGGTCTCCTGCGCCTGAGTTGCCGAGGCAGGAGAATGGGAGAGCGGGGAAGCGGAGGCTACCCCCTCTCTCCCTGCGGTATGTACGGCTGGTTCCTGAGACCGGTATACTTCTGGGTCGGTCTGTATATGCGGTTCGTCTTGAGCTGTTCTATCCAGTGGGCGAGCCACCCGGCGACCCTCCCCACGGCGAATATCGGGGTAAAGAGCTCGGTCGGGATGCCGATACCGCTGAAGGCTATGCCGGAGTAGAAATCCACGTTCGGATGGAGGTTCCTGGGGCCGAGTTTCTCAAGGACGATAGCCTCGACCTCCCTGCATATCTCCATGGTATTCGAATCCACGCTCTCGTCATCGGCGAGCCTGCTTATGAGCCCCTTGATGACCTCGCCGCGCGGGTCCCTGGTCTTGTATACCCTGTGGCCCACGCCCATTATCTTCTCTTTCTTCTCGAGCTTTCTCTCTATGTAGGCCCTCGCGTTCTCCTTCCCGCCTATCTCTCCGAGCATGTGGACGACCTCTTCGTTCGCGCCTCCGTGGAGCGGCCCGGAA
>JACRNN010000214.1 GCA_016234955.1 Deltaproteobacteria bacterium
GTACCTCTCTATCTGCTCTTCCGTGAAGTCCATGTCCCGATAAACTCCTTCCGATGGAAAATTTTTGTCGTATAAAAATACGCCCCTGAAAAGGGGCTTCCACGTCACGAAAAAAAACGGCTTGACGGATATCACCGTGACCGTGTCTATCGAGCTACTCGCTTACCTTTATCTTCTCCTCTTTGAAGGGGTCGTCCGCCTCCTCGAATATCCAGCTCCTGAGAGAGACGTCCTTTCCCTTCTTGACCGAGGCTATGATGTAGGAGTACCCGGGCTGGCCCAATTCCCTGTCGGTCTGCGAGGGTTTGTCCGGGTGGTCGGGGTGCGAATGGTAAAAACCGATGACGTCGAGGCCCTGGGTCCTTGCGACCTTGTCGATGAAGTTCAGTTCCCTGGGGTCGATAATATACCTGTCCCTGGCGCGCTCGGTATTGGTGTTTTTCGCCCTCTGCACCTCAAAGACGCGCTTGTCCTTGTATGTCGCGCCGATGATCACCCCGCAGCACTCCTCTGGATATGATTCCCTGGCGTGGTTGATTATCTCTTCATATACGCCCCTCGGTATAATTATCGAGCTTTTGAAAATCCCTAAAAATGACATTGCCGATGTCTCCGTTTATTATCTTTTAAGATTCTAATACCCGCGGCGTCAAGACGCGCTCACTGCGTCTCCCATAGACGGGTTGAGAGGTACTTGTCCCCTCCGTCCGGGAATATAACGACGACTACGCCTTTTTTAACTCTCCTGGCTACCTCCAGGGCGCCCCACATGGCGGCCCCTGAGGACTGCCCCACCAGAAGGCCCTCTTCCCTGGCGAGCCTCTTGGCCATGTCGTAGGACTCCTCGGTAGGGGCCGGCACCTTGTCGTCTATCTCTTCCTCGTGGTATATGCCCGGCACTATCGAAGAGGCCATGTGCTTGAGCCCCTCGAGCCCGTGCAACGCGCTTGCAGGCTCGACGGCCACGACCCGTATCTCCTCCCTGTACTCCTTGAGCCTCCTGCCGGCCCCCATTATCGTCCCGCCGGTCCCGATGGACGCCACGAAGTGGGTGATCCTCCCCTCGGTCTGCTCTATTATCTCCACGCCGGTGCCGTCGTAGTGGGCAAGGGGGTTGGAGGGGTTGTTGTACTGGTCGAGCTTGCAGTACTTCTCAGGGTTGTCCACGTATATCTTCCATGCCAGGCGTATGGCGCCGTCCGAGCCCTCGAGCGGGTTCGAATAGACCACCTTCGCGCCGAAGGCATGGAGTATCTTCTTGCGCTCCTCGCTCACGTTGGCCGGCACCACCAGCTCGACCCTGTAGCCCTTGACCGCCCCTATCCAGGCATAGGCTATGCCGGTATTGCCGGAGGTCGAATCGAGTATTATCTTGTCTCTGGTGAGCCTGCCGCTCTTTTCGGCGTCCTCTATCATCCTGAGGGCCGCGCGGTCCTTTACGGAACCTCCGGGGTTGTAGCTCTCGATCTTCGCGTAGACCTCGACCCCTTCAGGGAGGCCTTTTGTAATATTATTTATCCTGACCAGCGGGGTATTGCCTACAAGGTCGAGCGCCGAGCCCTTTATACCCATACTGATGCACCTGGCCGGTACAGAAGACATTTTCCACCTCCAGACGGAGTTTCGTTGCCGGCAGCCGCTCCGGATAGACGCGGACATGCTATAGAGCGGCATAATACCTGAGTTTGCTTCTCAAGTTTATAATACCTGAGTTGGCTTGTCAAGATATTTTGAGCCCTATTGCCGCTGCTTTTCCGCCTTTTTTCAGTTATAATACCTGAGTTGGCTTGTCAAGATATTTTGAGCCCTATTGCCGCTGCTTTTCCGCCTTTTTTCAGCCGTTATATACGGATGCGGCCAAAAAAAACCCCGTCATAAGAATGGCGGGGTTTCATACAAAGAGTGTCGAATATCTTTGTTAAGTCCGCTTTGGTTGAGAGCGGTCATACTCACGGCCGCCCCGCCCAGGACGCCCGTCATGACGCCGAGGCGCGAGAGCGGAAGGGCTACTCTATGATATCGAGCTCTATCGGCTCGACCTTGACGCCCTTTTCCACGAAGTACTGGAGCGCCTTCTCTATCTCGGCCTCATCGCCGTCGAGTTCGAGCGCCACAAGTCCTATCTTATCGGAGACGCGTGCCTGCCGTATGTTGGTCACCACCTTGAAGAGCTGGCTGACCTGGTAGAGAAGCGGCTCCTTGACCTGTTCCTTCGGATACGTCAGATATACCCTTTTTTTCAATGACCGCCTCTTTGATTTATGGTTTATGATGGACTGATCCAGACCACGCAAACATGGGTCAAACCTGAGTCGCGGGGGGTATCCGTTACAGACCGCCGGCGATGGCCGGGATTATGGAGACCTCGTCGCTGTCCTTGAGTTCGGTCTCCATGTTCTTCTTGAACCTTATGTCCTCGTCGTTGAGGTATATGTTCACGAAACGGCGGAGCTTGCCGTCGGATTCGCATATGCGCTCCTTGAGGCCGGGGTAGTTCTTCTCGAGGTCTTCGATAACCTCCGTTATGTTCCCGCCCTCGGCCACGACCTCATCGGCCCCGTTCGTAAGCTTTCTCAGCGGGGTCGGTATCCTGATCTTTATCGCCATCTCAAACCTCCGGGTAATTGGTCTTTTTATTATTTAAGGAATCTCTGATCAATTCCTTGGTTCGTCATTGCGAGCCCTTCGCCATGTCATTCCGAGCCCTTCGCTTTGCTCAGGATAAACTCCGCGAAGAATCTTGGTTTTTCGCTCAGGGTAAACTCCGCGAAGCAATCTCATAATTGTTGGATAACGCAAAGCCCTGGAGATTTTCGTCGCGTGAAACCGCTCATCAATGACTACAGGGGCATCTTCCACAATCCGCTCAATATGCGGCGATACGCCGGAACCGTCAGCCCTTCCGCACCTTGAGCCTGAAGTGGCCGTCTTCCTTCTTTACCTCCACTATCCTGTGCCCCTCTTCCTTTATGCTCTTAGGGACGTTCTGGATGGGATCTCCGCTGTCGAGCACTATCTCGAGCACCTGGCCCGAGTCCATGGCCTCAAGCTTCAACTTTGTCTTTACGAAGTTTATGGGGCAGAGCACCCCCCTCAGGTCCAGAACCGCGTCTGACTTTATGTCGGCCATATCAATCCCCTTTTCCTTTAAGGAAGCTCTGATTAATTATGTTTTTCTGTCATTCTGAGGAAGCGTAGCGACCGAAGAATCTCGTAACTTATTGATTTTATAGACGTTGAGATTCTTCGCTTTGCTCAGAATGACATGCTATTGCGAATTATGGCGACAGACTCGTCGGGCAGGAACCTGCAGACCTCCAGCGCCTCCATCGGATGGCGCCCGTGCTTGCCGCCTATCCTGACGATATGGCCGTAGCGCTTCGGCTTCCATGCCTCGGTGGGGCACGCCCTTATGCAGTCCCCGCAGAAGATGCACTTCATGGGGTCGAATATCGGCTTTCCCGTGTCCGGGTCCGACGCTATGGCGTCCTCCTTGCAGGCCTCCGAGCATATGGTGCACCCGGTGCACAGCGGCTCGTCCCAAACAGGGTCGACGACCCCCTGGAACCCGAAGTCCATCTCCTTTGTCCTGGCGCAGTCTATCGGACAGCCGGAAAAAGAGGTCTTGAACTTGTGCGGGGTCTGGGTACCGAAGAACCTCTGGTCGACCATCTGGGCCATCTTCTGCGTGTCCACAAGGCCGTTGGGGTTGTACTCGCACCCTCCGCAGGCGGTGGGGACCCTCACCCTGGGGCCGCATGAGGCGACCTTCTGGCCTATCTTCTCAAGCTCGGCCACTATGGCGCCGAACTCCTTGTAATCGACGTAGAGTATCTCGAGGGACTGCCTGAAGCTGAAGTGCACCACGCCCTTCTTGCTGTACTTGTCGGCTATCCTCGCTATCTCGACGAGCTTTTCCGTGGAGAGCCTCCCGCCGGGGCAGCGGAGCCTGACGGTGAACTGGTCCTTCTGCCTCTGCTTGATGAAACCGCCGGACTTGAGGTCGTTGAAATCGACCTTCTCGGCCTTGCCTTCCAGGTCCACCGTCACCTTGGTGGTCTTGTCTTCGATAAAATGGTCTGTCATACCGGCGTATTGCTCCTCACTCATCTGGATATTCCCGCGCGTCCCTGGCGGACTCCTTTCACGGCCGCGGGGAGATTCTTAATGATATCAGAAATTTTACCGGAAATTAAGCGGAAAATAGAACCCGTGAAAGGACGGCTGTGCCGGCCCTGTCCGGCGGGCGCGCTTCAGCGCGTCGCGTAGGCCTTTCCGTTGGCCTTTATCAGGTCGTCGAAGTCCGATAGCCTCGCGTTTATCACCGCCGGCTGGTTAATCTTGCCGGCGAGCGCTTCCTGGGTCTTGAGCCCGTTGCCCGTCACCGATATCACTATGGATTCGTTCCTCGGTATCCTGCCCTGCTCGATAAGCTTTTTCGTGACTCCGAGGGTCACCCCGCCGGCGGTCTCCGCGAATACGCCCTCGGTCTCGGCCAGGAGCTTCATGGCGTCTATTATCTCTTCGTCCGTGACGTTCTCGGCCCACCCGCCGCTCTCCCTTATCGCCTTCGCGGCATAATATCCGTCAGCCGGGTTGCCTATGGCAAGGGACTTGGCTATCGTGTTGGGCCTCACCGGCCTTATAAGCTCGGTGCCCTCCTTCACGGCGTTTACTATCGGGGAGCACCCGGCGGCCTGTGCGCCGTAAACCCTGGCCGGGGCGTCCTTGACGAGGCCAAGCATCTGCAATTCCTTGAACGCCTTGGATATCTTGGTTATGAGCGAGCCCCCCGCCATCGGAACGACGATGTGCCGCGGGAACCTCCAGCCCAACTGCTCGGCTATCTCGTAGCCGAAGGTCTTGGAACCCTCGGCGTAGTAGGGACGTATGTTTATGTTGACGAAGGCCCATCCGTACTTGCCGGCTATCTCGCTGCAGAGCCTGTTCACCTCGTCGTAAGTCCCCTTTATGCCGACGACGCACCCTCCGTACACGAGGGTGCCGAGTATCTTCGTCTGCTCGAGGTCGAACGGGATGAAGACGAAGCTCTCCATGCCGCAGGCGGCGGCGTTGGCCGCCACGGAGTTGGCGAGGTTCCCGGTGGAGGCGCACGCCACGATGTCAAAGCCCATCACGATGTCAAAGCCCATCTCCCTCGCCCTCGATATGGCGACGGATACGACCCTGTCCTTGAAAGAGAGCGTCGGGAAGTTCACGGCGTCGTTTTTTATGTATATCTCGTCGACGCCGAGGGCGCGGCCCAGGTTCCCGGCCCTCAGCAACGGGGTGAAACCGACCTGAGCGCCGACCGAGGGGTCGCCCTCCAGAGGCAGCAGTTCCCTGTACCTCCACATGTTCGGGGCCCTCTTCTCGATAGCCTCCCTTGTGAGCGTCTCCCTTATCCTGTCGTACTCATAGCTGACTTCAAGAGGGCCGAAACACAATTCGCAGACGTGGAGCGCTTCTTTCGGGTACTCCTTGCCGCACTCCCTGCACTTCAAACCCTTCAGATGACTCATACTCCTCCTCTCTTTCCGGCAACAGGCCGAAGCC
>JACRNN010000116.1 GCA_016234955.1 Deltaproteobacteria bacterium
ATAGACGTCCTTGGGCCGCTGGGCAACGGCTTCCCGGACCCTGGCCGCGGCAAAAAGGCGGTGATGGTGGCGGGCGGCATGGGTATAGTCCCCATGTACATGCTCGCCGAGAGGCTGCCGTCATCGACGTTCCTCTTTGGCGCAAGGTCCGCACAGGAGGCCGTGATAGCGGATGACTTCAAGGGGCTCGGTTGCAGGATAAAGGTCTCTACCGAGGACGGGAGCGTCGGGAAAAAGGGGCTTGTCACCGCGCTCTTGAAAGAGGAGTTGACCCCCCGTTCGGTCATATACGCCTGCGGCCCCGCGGGGATGCTCAAGGCGGTATCTAAAATCGCGCATGAAGCGGGGGTAAGGTCTTACGTCTCGCTCGAGCGCTCGATGGCCTGCGGCATAGGCGTATGCCTCGGATGCGCGGTAAAGTCAAAGGCGCACGGA
Source organism: Deltaproteobacteria bacterium (assembly GCA_016234955.1). Classification (GTDB taxonomy): domain Bacteria; phylum Desulfobacterota; class GWC2-55-46; order GWC2-55-46; family GWC2-55-46; genus JACRLF01. The sequence goes on from JACRNN010000116.1 coordinate 436, forward strand.
GCGCGGGAGAATAGGGTTTACAAGATGGTCTGCTCCGACGGGCCGGTCTTCGACAGCGAGGATATAGATTGGGAGCTATTCCAATGAAAAAGACCAGGGCAGTGCCCAGGAGGTACGACCCGGCCCTGTGCGTGGAGATAGCCGGGATAAGGTTCAAAAACCCGGTGATGACCGCCTCCGGCACGTTCGGCTACGGGCTTGAGTTCTCGCCGTACATGGACTTGAACAGGCTCGGGGCCATAGTGGTAAAGGGACTGTCACTCAGGCCCCGGCAGGGCAACCCCGGCCCACGGATAGTGGAGACCCCCTGCGGCATGCTCAACGCCATAGGGCTCCAGAACGTCGGGGTGGACGCATTCATCAAGGACAAGCTCCCGCTCCTTAAAAAGTACGACACCCGCGTCATCGCCAACATCTTCGGCGAGACGATAGAGGAGTACATGGAAGTGGCAAGGAGGCTTGATGGGGCCGGAGGGGTGGCGGCCCTTGAGGTAAACATCTCCTGCCCGAACGTCAAGAAGGGCGGCATGGTCTTCGGCACGGACCCGTTAGAGGCGTTCAAGGTGGTGTTAGCCGTCAGGAAGTCAACGGGCCTGCCCGTCATAACGAAGCTCTCGCCGAACGTCACGGACATAAAGGCGATGGTGAGGGCGGTCGAGGACGGGGGCGCCGACGCCATCTCGCTCATAAATACCATTACCGGCATGGCCGTGGACGTTGAAAGGAGAAGGCCCGTGCTCGCCACCGCCACCGGCGGGCTCTCCGGCCCGGCCATACGCCCCATCGCGGTTAGGATGGTCTGGGAGGCCAAAAAAGCGGCCAGGGTCCCGCTTATAGGCATAGGCGGGATAATGAACGGGCGTGACGCCCTCGAGTTCATCCTCGCAGGAGCTACCGCCGTGCAGGTTGGCACCGCCAACTTCATAGAGCCGGACGCGGCGATAAAGGTCGTTGAGGGGATAGAGGATTACGTCAAGAGGCACAGGACAAAGGTAGTAGAGCTTGTCGGGGCGGTGAGGGCGTAAGGGCTTCCAAACACCCCGAATAATCGTTGTTTTCTTGCATTTTGAGGATTTTCCGCAACCCGCCTTCCGGCAAATCGTCGGGTTGAAAAACGCAACCAAACAGCAGGGCTTGAATACCATGAAAAAACTGCCGGGGTTATTCGCAAATAACCGGGTTTGGGCCGGCTCCATTGAAAAGAACAGTCCGGATTTTTTCAAGACTCTGGCAAGGCAGCAAAACCCGGATTATCTATGGATAGGTTGTTCAGACAGCAGGGTGCCGGCAAATGAAATAGTGGGGCTGATGCCCGGCGAACTCTTCGTCCACCGCAACGTGGCGAATATTGTCGTCCACAGCGATATGAATTGCCTGTCGGTCATACAATATGCCGTAGACGTGTTAAAGGTAAGACACATCATAGTCTGCGGCCATTACGGATGCGGCGGGGTCATAGCATCCCTGGAAGAAAAGATGCACGGCTTGATCGACAACTGGCTCACGCATATAAAAGATATCCATTCATATCATCAGGGTGAACTTCCTGCGGGTTCAATCTTGAAGATTGAACCCGCCAGAGGCCAGGTCGAGCCCGATAGGATGGGTTGAGCTCGGCGAAGCCCATCACAAAATCATCATCGCTCGCCCACGGCAACATCATCACGTTGCCCTCTCCCGCACCCTACGCCAGATCGAGCACGCTGACCCTGGCGGCTATGGAGCAGGCTATCTCTGTGAACGCCTTTGAGTGCGCCGATTCCGGGGAGGACTCAACGATAGGCGTTCCCGTGTCCCCGCCCTCCCGTATCGCCATGTCTATTGGAATCTTGCCCAGGAGCGGGACCCGATACCTCTGGCTCGTCTTCTCCCCCCCGCCGTGGCTGAATATCTCGGACTTTTCGTTGCAGTGCGGGCAGACGAAATAGCTCATGTTCTCCACTATGCCGAGGACAGGCACCTTTACCTCCTGGAACATCTTTATCGCGCGCCTCGCGTCGATGAGGGCCACGTCCTGCGGCGTCGTTACGATGACCGCGCCGGTAAGAGGGATCGTCTGGACTAAAGTGAGCTGGACGTCCCCTGTGCCAGGGGGCAGGTCTATGACGAGGTAGTCGAGCTCGCCCCACTCCACCCCTGTGAGGAACTGCTTTATTAGTTGCATCACCAGGGGGCCCCTCCATATCAGCGGGGTCTCTTCGTCGAGCATGAACCCCACTGAGACGAGCTTCATGCCGTACTTCTCGATTGGCACGAGCTTCTCCTTGGGGGTGGCCTGAAGGGGTTCGTGTATGCCGAGCATGAGCGGCAGGCTCGGCCCGTATACGTCGGTGTCGAGGAGCCCCACCTTGGCCCCCGTCTTTGTCAGGGCGAGCGCGAGATTGACCGACACCGTAGATTTGCCCACGCCGCCCTTGCCGCTCGCCACGGCTATGGTGTTCTTGACGCCGGGTATCGGCGCCTTGTCCGAAAGTTTTTTCGCCTGCGGGACCTCGGCCCCGGTCTTTATCTCAACGCTTGCAACCCCCGGTATCGAAAGGACCGCGTCTCTCGAGTTCGCCTCAAGCTCCTTTTTCAAGGGGCAGGCCATGGTCGTGAGCATCAGGGTGAACCGCACCGTGGCGCCGTGGACCGTAACGTCCCTGATCATGTTGAGGGTCACGAGGTCCTTGCCGAGCTCCGGGTCCATGACCTTTCCAAGGGCGTTCAAGACCTGTTCCCTGGTTACAGCGGCGGTATTTGTCAATTGAATGCCTCCGTCTACGCCCTTTGCCATAATAGCAGAGGGCTGTTTTTAAAGACCCTTCCGGATATCGCCCCAGGTGCGTCCGAAACCACGGCGTATGGGGCCGGAGAAGGGCTACCCGGCGACCGCTTCGTTTAGGGCCTTTAAAAGCCCGTCGAGGTCGGCCCCGTCCCTCTTTGCGGCGGCCTCGATGCTAACGGCCCCGCCGCAACAGGAGTCTATCTTGTATCGGGGGAAGACCCCTATCGTCTTCGGGTAGAGCCTTATAGCGTCGTTTACTATCATATCTTTCCTTATCTTGACGTCCATGTGACGTAACCCCTCTGTTGTTTTCCCGCCCCATCCGGCGGCGTGCGGTATTTTAGTGTTTCCTTCGGGCATGATAAAGCGCGGCAAGCTATAAACGTAAGTCCCTTCGGATACTCCGGAGCTTCTACCGGGTGGTTCGTGTTTCCTTCGGGTATGATTTAGCGCGGCCTGGGCTTGGAGGCGGAGCGCCTCACCCCTCTTTTATCGCGGTGTTGAGCTCGTCAACTATGGCGTCCGCATCCACGTTATGCATGGCGGCCCCGAAGGCGATGTCCTCGTTGTCGGAGCCCGGGCAGGTAAAGCAGCCGTTGCCGAAGCGCCTCTTGAAGACCTCGCCGGTAGAGGGGTATTGCTCTATCACCGCGCCTATTATCATGTCTTTTGTTATCTTCTTATCCATATCGATGCGGAATATCCTCTGCGGCGCTTACTTTGCCGGCTTCGGCGGGGCGGGGGCGGCCTTTATGGTCTTCATCATGTTGATGACAAAGAACGCTATGGATACGGCCTCAAGTATGGAGAAGACAAGCAGGATGGCGCCGTTGTCCGAACCCCTCGTGGCCCAGCCTAAAGCCATGCCCACAAGCCCGATATTCGCCAGCCATATATGGAAGTAGGAGAGCCTGTCGCTCCACAGCGGCCTGCCGCTGAAGCGCGGGAGTATGTGGTAGCCCACGCCGTACACGGTCATCGACATCCATGGTACCCCTGGGTCTCCAGTTTTCCGGTGGTTTCATTCTTTCATCGTTCTGAAGCCCCCGGGGTTTTCAATCCCTCGGTGGTTTCATTTTGCGCTCGCCTCTTTGGGAGCAGGCCGGCAGACGTCCACCGGACACACCTCGGCGCACGCGCCGCACTCGGTGCAGAGCTTTGGGTCTATTATATATGGAGAGCCTTCGCTTATCGCGCCCTCCGGACACTCCGGAAGGCACGCGCCGCACGCTATGCAGTCTTCAAGTATATGGTAAGCCATAGGGTCTTCTCCGTCCGCTCCATGCCTCTCTTTTACGGCCCTAACGACAAACGCCCCGGACCGTCGTAAGATGGGGCTATGGTTCGACGGTTATACGGAGAGGACCTGCTTTATTTCAGGCACCCTGTCCTTGATCGCCCTTTCCACACCCATGGCCAGCGTTATCTGCGCGCTCGGGCAGCCGGAACACGCGCCTTGGAGCTGTACCCTCACGATGCCTTCGGCCTCGTCTATGTCGACCAGCTCAACGTCCCCGCCATCGGCCTGCAACGCGGGTCTGATACCGTCGAGGGCCTCTTCAACCCTTTCCCTTAACATATATACGCCTCCATAACTTGATATTTAAAGGGCGCCTCTAAAAATTGTTCTTTTTCCCGAGCTCTTTGTCAGGGCGAAAATAAAAATGCTCACATATCAACATATATGCTCCGCTTTTTTATTTCAGCGTTCTGAAACCCCTCGGGTCTTGAGTCCTGAGAGGTTTCACTCACCCCGCCTCGACCTCGGAAAAAATATCTAATTTTTAAAGGCACCCTAATATTGAATTATATAATGAATTATAAGGCTCTTTCAAGCCTTAATAAATGATTTCCATCATGTTTTTCTCCTTGTGCTCCCTGATAGCGGATTATGTCTCAGGCGGAGGGGGGATACGCTGGAGTGGGTTCCGCCGGTTGAGGGATCCGCAGACCGCCGTATGCTTCGTTATCGGATTGTGTTTTATCCTGGGTATAGGTATAATAGATATAGTCGCGAGAGGAGTTGTTAAAAACACTTGACAAGGCATTTATTTGATTGTACTCTTTGTTCACAAATTCATTGACTGGAGGAGGTTTGGCATGAAGAAATTGTTAGGTGTTGGTGTGTTCGCTTTAAGTGTCGCCGTTGCGGGTTCGGCCCTGGCCGCTGATGGCGCCGCCATTTTTAAGACTAAGTGCGCCGCCTGCCACGGGACTGAGGGACAGGGGACGCCGGGGATGGCTCCCGCTTTTCAGGGTAATGAATTCATAAAGAAGAGCTCCGTAGCCGAGATTTCGCTGGTCGTCAAAAACGGCCGCGCGGGCGATCAAAAGAAGTACAAGCAGTTCCCTATCGCCATGCCCGCGCAGAAGACCATGAGCGATGAGGACATCAAGGCCGTGGTGGAGTTTGAAAAGACCCTGGCCGCGAAGAAGTAAGAAGAGTTTTTAGAATCCGACAGAGAGCCCGGAGGAGGATACTCAGGGCTCTCTTGTTTTTATGCGGCCCCTTCTCCCGGCAAAGGACCTATCGCATCCCCCGATGGAATAAGGTTTTTCTGAAATACTGACAAAAGTCAGTGAAATCCACCATTATCCGGTGGTAAAAAACTTTTCAAATTGAATCTCCCATAAGGCCCAAGCCGCGCTTAATCTTGGACATATTAAGGAAGTATCTATTTCTATTCGCTCGCTTGACACCTAACCCCAAGCAGAGGGCCTCGCGCTCGCTATGCATGTTCAACATGCTTACGGCGTTTTGCGAAAAGCCCCGTTGACAAGAATTGCAAAATAGCCGATAATTAACGTTACACTTTTTTTAGTGTTCTGAAACCCCTGAGGCTTTCAAGCCCGATGGTGTTTCATATAAAAGACCCGGCTTTATTCGCCATACCCCCATTTCTTATTAAATCAGGCTGTCGAGTCAAGAGGGGTCTTGTTTTGTCTGAAGTCCAGAGTTGGTTCTGAAGCAAACTATCCGGAGGTGTAAAGTTGGTTAGAAACGTCTACGTCGGAATAGATATCGGTTCAGTAAGCGCTAACACAGTCGTGCTCGACGGGAACAGGAACCTCCTCGAGGAGCACTACACCCGCACCAAGGGCGAGCCGCTGGAGACCGCGCTCGAGATACTCTCCGAGACCATCAGGAAGTACGGCCGGGACTCCATTAAGCTCGTGGCCGCTACCGGGTCCGGCGGCAAGCTTATCGCACCCCTTATCGGGGCCGCCTTTGCCAACGAGGTCATAGCCCAGGCAAAGGCCACCGAGGTCTTCCACCCCGAGGTCAAGACGGTGATAGAGATGGGGGGCCAGGACGCCAAGCTC
>JACRNN010000117.1 GCA_016234955.1 Deltaproteobacteria bacterium
CGCCGCCCACGCGGCCGTCTGCGTCCTTATGTCTATCGTGAGCTTTATGTTGTTGCCGGGGTAGGGCGGGGTCCAGTTGACGACCCGTATCTTCCTGCCGAGGGCGTCCACCTCCACCTCCTTGCCCCCGTCCACCCCCCTGAGGTCTTCCTCGAAGGACTTCTCGACGCCGTACCTGCCGATAAGGTCTCCAGGGGAGTAGTCGCCGTAGTTTTGCTGGTCCCCGAGCTCCCTTTCGCTTATCTCCCCGATATAGCCGAGGAGGTGGGCCGTCGGTTCGGAGAATATGTACGACCTCTTCGGGGAGACGTCGAGGAGGATGCCTGGGACCTGGAATTTGAAGCCCTCTATCTTGACGGTCTCTTCCCAGGAGAGGTCCTCCTTGAGCTTTACGGCCTGGAAGGGCGGCCTGCCCTTGGACATCCTGAGCTTCTCGTCTATCGTCTCCGCGTCCAGGTCCGCGAGCCTCTTGAGCGCCTCCTTGGTGGAGTCCCAGTCCTTTACGTCTTCCGGGACAACGTAGAGGTCGAAGCCGGGCCTGCTGGTGGCGAGCTTTACGCCCAGACGGTCGAATATGGCGCCGCGCGGGGCCGCGGCCTTTATGAGCCTGGTGGCGTTGTTCAGCGCCAGGTACCTGTAGTAGTCGCTCTTTTTCACCTGGAGGTACCAGAACCTGACCAGCAGGGCGAAGAAGGCGATGAGCACCAGGATGTTGGCCGCGAAGAGCCTCTTTTTAAGCTCCTTTGGCTCCTTATCTTTGAAGTACCCGCTCAATTGGCGTTATCCTTGAATGGGCCGCGGCCCGTTAGGGACTTGAGCCGCATGAAAAGGGTTATTATGGCGGGCGCGAAGACCGCCGTTATGACGGAGTCCAGGAAGACCCAGCCCGAAAAATGGACGTTCAGGCCGGTCAGCCGGAGGACGGCGTACATGATGAGCCCCTTGATGAACTCCGCTATGCCGGGCAGGGACGAGAACAGCGTGCTTTTGAGGATCAGGTATAAAAACGTCAGAGGCAGAAATATTATGAGTTCGCTCATCTATCAGTTATCGGTTATCGGTGAAGGATAAATCAGTTATCAGTGAAGGATAAAGACGTATTTTTACCGATAACAGACAACCGATAACCGAGATTTCAGTTCTTCGAGGGGCCGGGGTCCGTGACCACGAGGACCTCCTCGACGTTGTTGATATCGGTAGCGGGGCGCACCTCTATGGATTTGAAGAAACTGTCCGGGCTCCGCTCTATCTTGGAGACCTCCCCGATGACAAGCCCCTTCGGGAAAATGCCCGTAAGTCCTGATGTGAGCAGGGTGTCCCCTATACGGACGTCATCGGCCTGCTCCTGCTGGATGTATTTGAGGACGAGGGTGGCGCCGCCGCTCCCCTCCACCACGCCCCTGACCCTCGTGCGTTGGACTATGACGTCGATGTTGGACCTGGTGTCGGTATCGAGCAGCACCTTGGACGTGCGCCCGTTCACCTCTATCACCATGCCGAGCACCCCGAGCGGCGTTATAACGGCGAGGTCCTTGCTTATCCCGTCCTTGGCGCCCTTGTCTATGTTGATGGTCCGCGTCCAGCGGTCCGCATGGTATCCCGAGACGGACGCGGCGATCGTCTTGAACTCCGCGCCCTCCTTGTACTTGAGGACCTCTTTAAGCCTTGAGTCGAGGTTCACTTCCTCCTTGAGCCTGTTGTTCTCCTCGTTCATGGCGGCCAGGGCGCGCTTGAGGGTCGTGTTCTCCTCTTGTGCCTGGACCAGGTATATGTAGTCCGACCAGACGCCGGTCACGGCGTCATGCGTACCGAGCATGAGGCGCTGGAGCGGAGAGAAGGCGATGGAGAGGATCTCATTGGCCAGGGTCCCGCGGGCCCCCGTTCTCTTGTCCGTGAGCGCGAGGTGGAGCGAAAGGAGGGCGAGGGCCAGGGAGAGCAGCATGAGCTGGTTCTTTTTGAGGAAAGTTACCACTATATTGTGTTCGCGCATAGGCCTGTGGTCTGTGCAGGTCGGAAGTACTCTGCCGCATTGTGTGCGACGCCGGGGCCTCGATGCCCCGTTGGCGCGCGTCGGGCCGCTCCGGGAATTAAGCCCGCCTTAAGCCAAAGTCGGGGCGGGTGAAAATGCATGGCGAGCGCACAGCCCGCGGCTTGGGGCTCGGGGAGCTTCAACGCCATGCGTTTTAAAGTCGCCTCTCCGCCTGCTAATTGGGTATAGTGACCTCTCTTAGCAGCCTCATCTCGTCGAGCACCTTGCCCGCGCCTTTGACGACGCAGGTGAGCGGGTCGTCCGCTATGGTTACCGGGAGCTGGGTCTCCTCCCTCAGTATGATATCGAGGTTCTTAAGCAGCGCCCCGCCTCCGGCAAGGACTATCCCCTTGTCCACGAGGTCGGCGGCAAGCTCCGGGGGCGTTATCTCCAGCACGTGCTTTACGGCCTCAATGAGCGCGTTTATGGTTTCGTTCAGGGCCTCCCTTATCTCGCCGGACTCTATCTCAAGGGTCGTGGGTATGCCGGTTATGAGGTTGGAGCCCTTTATCTCAAGCTTCTGGTTCCTCTCTTCCGGCATAGGCAGGCCCAGGGTCATCTTTATGACCTCGGCCACTCCGGTGCCTATGGCGAGGTTGTACTTCCTCTTTATGTACTGCACTATCACCTCGTCGAGCTTGTCCCCGCCTATCCTTACGGACTTGGCCTGGACTATCCCGGCAAGGGATATGACGGCTATCTCCGAGGTGCCGCCCCCG
>JACRNN010000186.1 GCA_016234955.1 Deltaproteobacteria bacterium
AGGACAGGAGGTGCTTTGCGGCGAGCTCGGCCATCTCTCCGGCCCCTACGAGCATCACGGCCTTGCCGGAGAGGTCCCCGAATATCTTCTTGGCGAGCTCGACCGCCGCGAAGCTTATGGAGACCGCGGACGTGCCTATCCTGGTCTCGGTGCGGATCCTCTTGGCCACCTGGAACGCCTTGTGGTAGAGCTTGTTGACTATCACCCCGGCGGTATTGTGCTCGACCGCGCAGCTGAAAGAGTCCTTCACCTGGCCGAGTATCTGGGGCTCTCCCATGACCATGGAGTCGAGCCCGGCGGAGACCCTGAACAGGTGCTTTACGGCTTCCTCCCCGCAGTGGGAGTAGAGATGGTCGTCGAGCTTCTCAAGCGGTATGTTGTGGTGCTCGGACAGGAACCGCTTTATCTGCCAGACGCCCTTTTCCATGTCGTTGGTTATGGCGAGCACCTCGACCCTGTTGCAGGTGGAGAGTATGACGCACTCCGTGAGGCCGTAGTGGTTCGTCAGGCTTTTAAGGGGCGCGCCGATGGTGTCGCGCGGGAAAGAGAGCTTCTCCCGTATCTCTATCGGCGAGGTCTTATGGTTCAGTCCCACTATGATCAGGTTCATCTTTTTAACGTCTCTTCAGGTTGACAATGCATGGCGTTGGGAACTTCCATGTAAAAGGTCACTTCGCCAGGCCGTGGGCCCCTCCGGAGAGGAGGTTTATGGCGAAGAACGAGCCTATGAGTATCAGGAAGGCGGCCCCGGAAAACATGGCCGCCTTCCGCCCCCTCCAGCCGGAGGTGAGCCTGCCGTGCAGGAGCGCGGCGTACAGGAACCAGGTGATCAGGGACCATATCTGCCTCGGTCTCCAGAGCCAGTAGCTGCCGAGCGCGTACTCGGACCATATGGCCCCCGTTATTATGGCGAGCGTCAGGAGCGGGAAACCGTACTGGAGGCACTTGTAGTTGAGCTCGTCGAGCATCTCGAGAGAGGGGAGTATGAAGTACAGCCCCCTCAGTTTGCGGCTCTTCAGGTATCTCTCCTGTATGATGTACATGACGCCCAGGAAAAAGGCGAGGGCGAAGAACGCGTTGCCCATGAAGGCCAGCGTGACGTGCACGGGGAGCCAGTAGCTCGCGAGCGCCGGCGCGAGCGGCACGATCTCCCTGGGCAGGAACGAGGCCGTTATGAGAAGCAGGAGGGCGAACGGGCTTACAAAGGCCCCGAGCACCCTCTGCCTGTATTTGACGAGTATGAGCAGGTAGAGCGCCACCGTTATCCAGGAGAAAAATGTGAGCGATTCATGTAGGCTCGCGGCCGGGGTCCTCCCGGCGCCTATCCAGCGGGCCGCGACGGTCGCTGTATGAAAGAAGAACCCGGCCGTAAAAACCCACTGGGCCGCGGATAAGAACCTGTCCTTGCGGGAGAAGAGGTATGTTGAATAGATTACCGTTGTCAGAAGGTAAACAATAGCCGTAATATGGAGGAAAAGTTCGCTCAAAAGGTCTTGTCTCCGGGGCAAAAAATAGACGCATGCCTGTATTTTAGCCGCGTCTTTACCTAATCTTTACGCCAAGCCTTGACAGGGTATTGCCTTTACCAAGATGGCGCTGGAGGAACCTGTTTATCTCTTTGACATCCCCGAGTTTTATCCAGAGCGGGAGCGGGGAGTTTACAAAGGCCTTGATTACACGTTCTTTTTTATCACCTTCCACGCCTTTTTTCAATAGATTCTTCCTCGCCGCGCCGAGAATCTCGATGAAGGCCGCGTACTCATCGCCTATGGCCTCCTCCAGCCCTTCCCTCAAAGCCCTGGCGAATAGAGGGCTCTTGCCCGAGGTCGAGACGGCTATCGACAGGCTCCCCCTGTTGAGGACAGCGGGGGCTATGAAGTTGCAGTGGTAGGGATCGTCCACGACGTTAACGAGGATATCGAGGGAAGAGGCCTCTTCATATACGGCCCTGTTTACCTCCCTTGAGTCCGAGGCCGAGACAACAAGGAAGGCCCCGGCGAGGTCCCCGCGCATGTAGCCCCTCTTGATGTGACGGGCCTTTTTCGCCCCCACGAGCCTCTTCATCCCTCCGTTGAGCCCGGGGCTTATGACCGTGAGTTGAGCCCCGGCCGAGACGAGCCCTTCGGCCTTTCTCAGCGCCACCTCTCCGCCGCCTATTACAACGCACGGCCTGCCCTTTATGTCGGCGAATATCGGGTAGTAACGCATGATGGCCTCCTCGGCCGCGCTTAAATATCGGCGTCCCCGTCGATATCCATATTATTATCGCCCGGAAAGATTAAAATGGCATTGAATCTATCATTAAGTTTCGGTAATGGGCCGCTGTAAGATTTTGAGCAGGAGTTTTTCTTATATATGCTGGCCGGACGCTAACAATGGTGAGTGGAGCCCACACTACGGAACTGCTGTCGTTTTTTCTCGGAAAGACGTTCGATGGCATATCTCAACATCGTGCGTGGCATGACATTGGAATGTTCATTCAAAAAATCTTCCAATATTCTTTCGTTTTGTTTGCCAACTTCTCGAAGCATCCAGCCCACTGCCTTATGAATGAGATCTTCTTTGTCTTTAAGCAATAGGCTCGCAATCTTTAGCGTATCTTCGGAATCTCCCTTTCGGATGAAGAAATAGGTGCTGATGATTGCCACACGGCGGTCCCAAAGTCTCTTGGATTTTGCAAGTTGGTAAAGCAATTTCCGGTTCTTGTTTTCAAGGTATCCCCCAATGATGTCGCGGCAACTCACATCCACTAAATCCCAATTGTTGACATAAGAAAGATGGGAAAGATAAAAATTGAATATTCTTTTCCTGAAAGATTCATCAGTGTTTTTGTATTGATGAACCAAGATTAGAAGAGCAAGTAGGCGCTCTTCGTGAATGCTGGATTTTAACAATTTCTTTGCTTCGCTAAGTGGCAGATCTCTAAATTGGCGGACAACTTTTCTTATAGCCGGCACTGTAACACCGATGAATTGATCTCCTTCCGCGTACTCACCTTTTCCTGTCTTGAAAAACCTCTGAAGATGGATTGCACGCGCAGGGTCTGCGTAGGTGTGCAGTGCTTTTTTAGCGGGGATGAGAGTTTCTTTCATAATATTTCTTGTGGAAAACAGAGTCCAGTAGGGTGGACTCTGTCCATCTTGCCGGACTTTAAATATCAACTTTGAGCCCTGGGGTTAAAGTTTAACAAGAAATGCTCATTTAGGGAATCAGTGTATATTTATCCATATCCATCTCATAACAGTTTTGTAGGTTGGGTTGCGCTTTTCAACCCAACGGAATATTGTGCGTTATGATGTTGGGTTTCGTCCCTCAACCCAACCTGCCAGCTTGCGCTCGCTACGCACCTTCAGCCCCTCTCCCCCCGGCCTTCACGTAGCCCCTCACAAACCCCTCTTCCTCCTCCCTGGTGGTTATCTCGTCGTCGAGCCTTTTGTCAAGGAGGAGCCTGAGTGTTTCGCCGACGGCCGGGCCTTCTTCAATCCCCATCGACTTCAGGTCGTCCCCGTTGAGGGCCGTCTCCACGTACCTGAGCTTTGTTACGTAGGAGGCGAGCGCCTTCTTGGCCCCCTCGTCCTCCGCCTTTGCAAGGAGGTACAGGACCACCTCCATCGGCAGTTCCCTGAGCAATCCGTAGACCTCGCTGTTTTTCCTTACGGCGCCGGATATCCGCCTGAGCGCGTTGAGGCCGCCGGCCCTTGAGACGAATATCTCCGTCAGTTTTTTACCCTCCACGCCGAGCCTCTTCAGGAGTCCGTCCAGCTCCTCGTCATTCAAGGTGTCCGTCAGGGCCAGAAATATTACGACCCACCCCTCGGCCCCGTCCTTTGCGTATAGGAGCCTGTGCCAGACGGCCGCCTCCCTCGCCCGCTCGATGAACGCCTCCCGTTCAACGTCCCATGTGATGCCTCCGTGGATGAGCCTGAGCAGGCCGAGCTCATGGAGCCGTCCGACGCATTTTACCGAGACCTCCTCGCCGAGCATGTTCCTCAGCTCATCGAAGAGCCGTGGCCCGGAGAGGGCCTTGAACACGTCGAGCTTCACGTAGTTCTTTATCAGATGCAGGGTGTGCTTGCTTATCCTGAAGCCGAACTTCTCCGAGAACCTCACGGCCCGGAGCATCCTTGTCGGGTCTTCAACGAAGCTCAGGTTGTGGAGCACCCTGACGGCCTTCTCCTTTATATCCCTCTGCGCCCCGAAAAAG
>JACRNN010000030.1 GCA_016234955.1 Deltaproteobacteria bacterium
ATCCCCGGCCCTCCCTTTCATTTCGTCGGTTCCGCTCCGTACTTAAGACGCCGGGGGTGGTGGAGAGGGGCAGGAATATCCTGAACGCGGCGCCCTCATCGGGTCTGCTCTCGACCTCTATCCTGCCTCCGTGCGCGTTTATGATGCTTCTGGATATGGACAGCCCCAACCCGATATTGAGCCCCCCGCCCTTCTCCTTGGTCGTAAAGAACGGGTCGAATATCTTGTCCATTATCTCAGGCGGTATGCCCGGGCCCGTATCCCTTATTTCGGCCACGGCGAAGTCTTTTCCGTCAACGGCCGCCGTCCGCGTGGATATGAATATCCTGCCCGTCCCGCGCATGGCGTCCCTCGCGTTCTTGATTATGTTGAGCACCACCTCCATTATCTGCCCCTTGTTGCCGGTTATCATGGGGAGGTTCGGGTCGAAGTCCTCCTGTATCTCAACGGAGCTCGTCTTCAATTCGGATATGAAGAGCGTGAGAGTCGCCCTTATCGACTCGTTCAGGAACATCGGCTCGTAGACGCCCCTGGAGGGCCGCGCGTACGTCATCATGTCCACTATTATGTACTTGGAGCGCACGGCGGCGTCCTTTATCTTCTCCAGCATGAAGCGGTTCGGGTCGCCGGGGCCCAGCCTGCCGAGGAGCACCTCGGTTATGCTCAGGATGCCGGCCAGGGGGCTGTTGAGCTCGTGGGCGATACTCGCCCCCATCTCGCCGAGCGAGATGAGCTTGGCCGACTCCACGAACATCTGCTCCGAGTCCTGGAGCCTCTTGTACGCGCCCTCGAGGTCCGCCAGGGACTTATTCAGTTTGGCCGTCCTCTCCCTTACGGTATCCTCAAGCTCCTCTATATGCCTTCTTATGGCCTCCTCAAACCCCTTCCTTTCAGAGAGGTCCCTCCATATCTCCTGAATGTACTTCTTCCCGTTAAGCTCCATGACCGAGGCGCCTATCTCAACAGGGACGGTAAAACCGTCCTTTTTTATCAGTATCGCGCCGTAGAGGTACCCTTTCCCGTCATGGTGCCACCTCTTGAACACCTCAAGGTACTCCGGGAGTTTGTCCGGCGGGAATATGTCCTCCATGCGCATCCGCAGGAGCTCTTCCCTGGAGTACCCCGTAAGGTTTTCGGCGGCCGGGTTGGCGTCCACGAACCTCTTTGTCCCGCAGTCCTTGAGGACTATGGCGTCGGCGGCCATCCGCACGAGCATGGAATGCTTCTCGTTGAGTTCCTTGAGTTCGGTCGTGGCGGCGTGGAGGGAGGCGGCCATGCGGTCGAACGCCAGGCCGACGTCCTCCAGCTCATCGCCGGTGCGGATGCCCACCCTGTGGGAAAGGTCCCCCGCGGATATCGCGTCCACCCCTTTCTCAAGCACCTCAAGGGGCTCTACCAGCCTCCTGTGCACCGTTAAAAGCACCGCTCCGGACGTCAGGATGAAGATAAAGCCGCCCCATAAGAACGACCTTTGCCAGTGCGTCGATACGTCGGCGCTGTATCTCTTGAGCAAGACGGTGACGGTGACAGCCCCGGCGACGTCATTGCCGCCCCCTATGTGGCAGCCGCGGCACTCCTCCTTGATAAAAAAGGGCATCGCGAAACTCGCCGAACTGTAGCCGAAACCGCTTTCCCCGGCCGAGCCGGTCGCCCTGCCCTCGAGCGCGGCCCTCTCCATCTCATTCCGGGGGAGCTCATCCTCCTCGATGCCGTACTGCATGTCGATGGAACGCCCGTGTACGACCCTTACATCCTCAATCCCCTCCATCCTCCTGAACCTCTCGATAACGGCCTTGCTCTCCTCCCTTGCCCCGCCGCGCCTCATGGATTCGTAGAGCTGGTCGAAAACGGTCTCACACAGCCTACGGGCGTCGTTTATCCCGATGCTCCATAAGAGTTCCTCGTTCGACCTGTAGTCGTAATAGAGGAATACGGCCATACCTAACAGGAGTATGCCGCCTATGTAGATATTGAACCTGCGTGATAGTTTAAGCCTCATTTACGCTTCAGATTGCGACAGACGGCGGGCGCGAGGCCCGCAGGCATCGCCGCGGCGTCAAGTGGTAATATATTCCAAAACCAATATTGCCGCGTGCTGTCCAGGATGGGAACCGGGGTTAAAATTCTCCGTAGCAAGCCGCGGAGAATTTTCAAGCAAGGAATTTATCGTTTGTAATTCGCTCGCTCCTCCCCGCGGCAAGCCGCTGAGAATCCACTCGCTATGCTTGTTGAAAATCGTGATGTGCGCTATGAAGGGGGCCGTGGCTTACGGCGGATCTCGGGGGCCGCGTTTTTAAAGCGGGAGGGATTCAGGGCCGGTGATTACCCTGCTTTGACCGCACCCTCCGCTTACGGAGAAACTCGATTAATCTTAGCTGTATTTACAAGGTTTGTCAATCGCCGGGGAACGAATAATCCTTGAAAAACCTTACGAAATAATCGACACCCGACCAGACGGTGAGTATGAAGCTCGGGTAGAGGAGCAGATACCCTATCATGTGGAAGTCTATACGGAAGAACGGGTAGTGGATTATGAGCGGCACGAGGCAGACTATCTGGGAGGCCGTCTTGAATTTTCCGAGGCGGCTCGCCTGTATCACTACCCCCGCGTTCGACGCTATGGCCCTCAGCCCTGTCACCGCCATCTCCCTGCTTATCATGAGGGCTACCATCCAGGCGGGGACCCTCCCAAGCGGTATGAGCATGATAAAGGCCGTCGTTATCAAGAGCTTGTCCGCGAGCGGGTCGAGGAACTTGCCGAGCGGCGTGACTATCCCCCTCTTCCTGGCGAGATAACCGTCGAGCCAGTCCGTGGCGCAGACGAGCGAGAAGACTATGGCCGAGGCCACGCTCAACCACTCGCCCTGATAATGGAGCATGACAACGAGCACGGGCGCCATGCATATCCTTATGATGGAGAGCCGGTTCGGCAGGTTGAGAGCGCTCGCGCCTGAGTTTGTCCGCATAGTTTGATTCCGAAAAGTGAAACCTCCCGGAGCTTGAGCGCCCAAGGGGGTTCAGAACGCCAAAAAAACCACCGCCGCCGCTTGCCGCCGCTTAAGCCATAGACCGGCGCGGGGGTGTCGTTTGGTTGTCCTGTTGTTTTATTGAAATTGGAATCCGGGTTGTTAAACCTGCCGCGCTGTCCGCGCGGACGCTTGAAGATTCCCCGCGGCTTTTCCGCGGGGAATCTTCGATATGTAAGGAAACACTTTCTATTCGCTCGCTTGACCCCGCGGCTTGGCTTGCGGGGAATGCGCTCGCTATGCATGTTCAAAAGTCGTATAGTCCGTAACATCCCGGGCCGGAGGGACGGGCCTGCTCAGACCGTCTCAATACACAAACGCCGGGATGGACGCGCAAAAGGCCCATTACTCGCCCTTGTAAACACTGTAATAATAAAGGACCTTCTTGACATAGGACCGCGTCTCTGAATACGGGGGGACCTTGTTCCCGTGCCTCTGCACCGCGTTCTCCCCCGCGTTATAGGCCGCCACCGCGAGAGGGACGTTCCAGTTGAACATCTTCAGAAGCCTGCTGAAGTAGCGGATCCCGCCCTCGACGTTATCCTCAGGGTCGTGGACGTCCTTTACCCCCATGAGCCTGGAGGTCTCAGGCATAAGCTGCATAAGCCCCCTGGCCCCCTTGCTGGAGACCGCCCCGGCGTCGAAATCCGACTCGGCCTTCACTATCGCCTTTACGAGCTTCGGGTCTATGCCGTACCTGGAGGCCGTGTCCCGGATTATCACATCGTAATCCTTGGTAGAGGTCCGGGACAGAGAGGCCGGTATCCTCGGCCCCTTTCTCTCGTTCATCATCCACATGTACTTCGACGACGTAGGGACGTTCGTGATGTGTACCACCCCTTCATCGTCGACATACCTGTAGAAATCCGCGCAAGCGTAATCATACGCCAAAAATATGATTATAACACAAAAAATGTACGGAAGGATCTTTTTGAGGCCGCCCGCGGGAAAAAACGGCGCGTCTCCTGAATGCAAGGGATCAATCCTTTTCATATTCGCCCGCCATGCATTTTCATTTTTTTAACGTTCTGAAGGCCATGTGGTTTTCATCAGATGGAGGTTTCACACCGCAGACAAAGTCCTTTATCCATCGCGGCGGGAGCGTCCTCAAAGGATCATGCGGCCGGTATGAGAGGCACAGGATGAGCGGATCCCTGTGTAAAGTCTACAACGCCGCAATGAAAAGGGCAAGAATTTTTGTCACAATACGAATTGACAATGAGGCCGACTTGTCATAATCTTTCTCGGTTTAAACCTTTTTTTATCGGAAAGGAGCGTTTTTTGGAAATAAAATCCGATTTTCTGATAATAGGCAGCGGCATAGGGGGCTTGAGCTTCGCACTCAAGGCGGCCAAAGCCGGCACCGTGGCTCTCATCACGAAGAGGAACATCCGTGAGTCCGCCACGTACTACGCCCAGGGCGGCATAGCCTCGGTGTCGAGCAAGGAAGACACCTTCGACGCCCACATAAAGGACACCCTTGACGCCGGGGCCGGGCTCTGCCGGCGCGACATGGTGGAGCTCGTCGTGAGGGACGCGCCCGCGAAGATAAACGAACTGATACAACTCGGCGTCAGATTCACCATGAAGACCGGGGAGGGTGCCGGCCCGGAGCTCGACCTCGGCAAGGAAGGCGGTCACTCGAAGAGGAGGATAGTCCATGCGCAGGACCTGACCGGCAAGGCCGTGGAAGAGGCGCTCGTGGAGAACGTCATGAACCATAAGAACATAGCCGTCTACGAAAACCACATAGCCGTGGACCTGATAACGCACTCCAAGTTCGTCGAGGCGACGGCGCAGGATACCGTCTGGGGCGCTTACGTGCTCGACAAGAAGACCGGGGAGATACATACGTTCCTCGCCAGGGCCACGATCGCGGCCACAGGCGGGGCCGGCAAGGTCTATCTTTTCACGAGCAACCCGGACGTGGCCACCGGCGACGGCATAGCGATGTCGTACAGGGCCGGGGCCGCGGTAGCCAATATGGAGTTCATACAGTTCCACCCCACGTGCCTCTACCACTCCAAGGCCAAGAGCTTCCTCATATCCGAGGCCCTCAGGGGCGAAGGCGGGGTCTTGAGGCTCAAGGACGGCACCCCGTTCATGAAGAACTACCACCCGATGGCGGATCTCGCGCCCAGGGACATAGTTGCGAGAACCATAGACCTGGAGCTTAAAAAGAGCGGGGACGACTGCGTCTATCTCGACATCAGCCACAGGGACGCGGGCTTCATAAAGGAGCGCTTCCCGAACATCCATGAGAAGTGCCTCGAGTTCGGGATAGACATGACAACGGCCCCGATACCTGTGGTGCCGGCGGCCCACTATATCTGCGGCGGGGTGGTCACGGACAGCGACGGCGGCACCACGATAAGGCGGCTCTACGCCATAGGGGAGGCCGCCTGCACGGGCCTGCACGGCGCAAACCGGCTCGCCTCCAACTCGCTCCTTGAGGCCCTTGTACTCGCCGACAGGGCATCTATCCATGCCGTGGACCTCGTGAAAAAGGCCCCCGTTGATATCCCGCCCATCCCGCCCTGGGAGACAAGGGGGGCGGTAGTGAGCGACGAGGCCGTCGTGATAAGCCAGAACTGGGACGAGATAAGACGCTTCATGTGGAACTACGTAGGCATAGTGCGGTCGGACAAGAGGCTTGAGAGGGCGCGCAGGAGGATAAATCTCCTCAAGCACGAGATAAACGAATACTACTGGGACTTCAAGGTGACGGGCAACCTCGTGGAGCTCCGAAACATCGCAACCGTGGCCGAGCTCATCATCCGCTCGGCCACGCTCAGGAAAGAATCCAGGGGGCTTCACTATAACATCGACTACCCTGAGAGGGACGACGTCAACTTCCTGAAGGACACGCTCCTTAAGATCGGCGCGTAAGGCAACGGTAGTCTACCGATTTTATCGTTCCCACGCTGAAGCGTGGGAACGATAAATCGCAAATAAGAAACGCCCGCCGGTTTTAGCCGACGGGCGGTCCTTTATTACAGCCTATGCTTGAATGTATGGCAATTATTCCTCTTCGCTCGCTTGCCCCCGCAACAATCCGCGGGTAAGGCTCTCTCAACGCGTTCTCGAGCTTAACCCTTCCTGAACCTCCTCATGGCGGCAAGCCCTATGAAGCCGCTTCCTAACAGGAGGATGGTCGAAGGCTCCGGCACGGCGCTCGAGCTCGCCACGTTCAACACCACCCTGGTACTGCTGTCGAAAGAAAGGCCCATCCAGTCTATAGCGATATTGCCCGCATTCCATGTTATGTTCGAGGCCGAGAAGCCCGCCATGTTCGTTGACGGGTCGATTGACGCGCTCGTAAAGAGATTCGCGCTCTGAATCAGAATCCCGTTGTAGATCGACAGGCCGCCTGAGTTCAGGGATTGCCCGGAAGCACTCCACATGTTTGAACCGCTGTAAGTGCTGTAATCAAAGATGATCTGCGTGTCATTGGCTATGATATTGAAATAATAGGGTCCGGTGACGCCGATGAAGCTGCCGCCTACGCCTCCTGTGACGGTGAAGCTCCCGTTGGTTGTGCCTCCAGGATAGCTATACGCCCCGCCATAGGCATAATACTGCCAATCCAGGGTGGTGCCCATGAGACCGGCCTCCGCCTTCGGCGCCGCCACGATAAACAAAAGCCCCACAATCACCATACAAATCTGGTATTTCAGCTTCCTCATATCGTCCTCCTTTATATTTATAAATAATCGAGAAAGTCGATTCTCTCCATGTCGGTATGCCTACATAATTTGCAAGATTCAAGCCAAAGCTATAGTCACAGCTATCTTATTGATTTATTTGAGGAATATTTGTTGACTGAAATTTGGAGATTCAAAAAATGTAAAGATTTTTTACATACATATTTGACCGCAAAACGATATTTTCTTGTAAATCAATAGGTTACGATAAAATTCTTGTGTAAAAAAAATCCGACACCAACAGGCTGTCCGTACGCAAGGGCGGGTTCAGGTTTGCAAATCTGAACCCTGAATTTCGTCTGGCAACTACGAATCATTCGGGTTCAATCTGCAAGATTGAACCCGCAATAGAGAAATCAATAAGTTGGAGGTTGCCGCGCCGCCTTCTGCGGCTCGCAATGACAGCTTGGCTTTATCGTTCCCACGCAGGAGCGTGGGAACGATAAAAAAAGACGTATTTTACCGATAACAGACAACCGATAACCGAGATGGCCGCCCGCGCCCCTTTACCCCGCCCCCTACACTCCGCCGGCGGCCTTCTGGGCCGGGTGGAACTTTATCAGCACGGTCGTTCCCCTGTCCTTCTCGCTCTCCACCTCTATCTCGGCGCCGTGGTCCTGGATGATCCTGTAGCTTATCGTAAGGCCCATTCCGGCCCCCTCGAACTTGGAGGTCTGGAACGGGTTGAATATCTTCCTTATCTCATCCTGGCTTATGCCCGTGTCTATGAGGGGCGGTTCCGGCATGAGGTTGGACTCTATGGTGATATCCTTGCCTGTGCCGTCGATGATCTCTTTTATGTCGATGACGGCGCCCTTTACCACCCTGTTTATATCGTCCCTGGCAAGGGTCGATACCAGTATCGTCTTGTACTCGTCTATCCGCAGGAGCATCCTTTCGAGCCGCTCGACGTACTTTATTATCCTCTGCGCGTAGTTCTTGTGCTGAGTGTCCTCCTCATGCTCATAGAGCCTCCTGGCCATGCCGCCTATGGCCATGAGCGGGTTCCTTATCTCGTGGGCTATGCCGTCGACCATCTCGCCGAGCGCGGCCATCTTCTCGGTCTCGC
>JACRNN010000200.1 GCA_016234955.1 Deltaproteobacteria bacterium
CTGCCTGCCCTCCACGTCCATGTTCGCGTTGTGAAGCACGGTGTCTGAATTGGTCGTCGCGAGCTCCGTGCCCTTCGTCATGCTGAAGACATGCGGGGCGAAGACGCACTTTTCCTGGTTCAGATTCGTCTGCTTCTGCCTCTCTATCGCCTTTCCCTTCTCTATATTCTCTATATAGCCGACCGCGAACCTGACCCCGCCGTCCTTGCCGACTATCAGGGCCTCGGACGCCTTTTCATTGCCGCAGAAATCCTGGTTCTTGTTGACCTTTATGGGCGCGAACTTGGGCACGGAACCTGAGAACTTCACGTGCCCTATGATCTGCCCTCCGTCCTTGACCTCCTCCTCGTCATAGGCATATCCCGTGGCGCTTATGGAGGCCGTGAAAACGGCCAGAAGCGCGATATAAAAAAATCTCCTCATGCTGACTCCTCCTTATCTATCGTGTTTTTGTTAAGACTATCGGACCGCTCTACATGCCAAACGACTTCCTTGCCTCGCCGACTATCTCTTCCGTGACCTCGGCGCATCCCTTCCCGGACGCATAATCCTCTATCGCCTTCTTCGCCATGCCTCTGGCGAATTCAGGTATGTTGCCAAGCCGCTTCATGGCGCCTTCCGTCCATTTAAGGGCGCTCGCGGCTGGACCCCCGGTCCTTTCATCCACGTGCAACTGCCCTGCGGATATGAAGATGTTGGCCTGCGCCATCCTCAGAAGATTCTCAGCGGTATTGCCGATGTCCGATTCAGGAACAACGTGGAGACCAAAACGGCCGACCGCAACAAAGGAGGTAGTTGCGGTCTGACAGGCCTTCAACATCTCGTTAAACGCCTTGCCAGCAAGGAGTTCCGTCTTGATCTCCACGCCTCTTGCCTTCGCGACTTTATACGCCGTATCCAGATGGGACTGGTAGAGCTTGGCGAGGCCCTTGTCTATTATCTCGTCATGGAGTTTTTCCTGCTCCTTGAACCTGAAGACCTTCGCCGCCTCTTCCGAGAGCGCGCCCGCTATGTTCCTGAACGCCACCTGATGGAAGAAAGGGTCGAACGCCGCCATGGCCGTCACTTCCCCGCCGAAGACCTTTTTAAGGGTCAATGCCGACATAAGAGCGGCGTACGCGGACGGGCTGCCGTCTATGCCGATCATCACCCCGGCGTTGAAGGAGTCCGTCTTAACTACAAGTATATTCGTCTTTACGGCCCGCGACACTCTTTCGCAGACCCCGCCTATGAGGCTGTATTCCACGGCTCCCTTGCCGAGCCCGCCCATGACCACGAGGTCGTAGCCGCCCTCCGCAGCCTCCCGGACAAGCTCGAAGTAGTTTTTCCCCTCGCGGTTGCGGCGCTTAAAGACAACGCCCTTATCACGCGCCGCGGCCTCGAACTTGTCAAGGTATGAATCGGCTATTATGTTGAGCCCCTTGCCGATGAGGCTCTCGTGTATCTCCCTCTGGCGCTTGAGCATCGTCTCTGACTGGTACTGCTCGGGCAGGCCGGCCTCCATCTGCACGAAGCGCGTCTCATGCAGCCGGGCGGCATACACGTGGCAGCCGGTCACTTCCGAGCCGCACGCGACGCCTATCCTCAAGGCCGCCTCCATCGCGTAATCGCTCTCTTTTGAATTGTCAAGACACAAGAGTATCTTCTTATACATCTTCGTCCTCCCTCCCCTCCGGGGTTTTCAGCCCGGATTCGCCTTGCCGAGACTCCGCTTTATGCTGGGCAATAGCCATCTTCAACATCCGGAGCGCCTCACTGAGGTTTATCACCCCTGTCTCATACGCATATTGGATATTCCTCAGCGTGATATCCTCGACAAGCCTCTTCGTGCATATTCCAGCCATTCGCACCTGCGGTTGGCAATATTTGCGCGGTCATCGGCAAGGCTGCCGCACGTCCGGGCTACGCGCCTTCGCCGTCCTTTCTGCCCCTCCTGATGACCCAGAAGTACTCAGCCGCCCCCACGAACGCAACGCCGAGGAAGGTGTATAGATACACCTTCACGGGCGTGGAATCCTCCATCATCACGTAATGCCACGATGAAATGCTCATAAGAAGGCCGTGCTCGCCGTTTGAGCCGTCCCATGCGTTCAGGGCCAGAGGTATGAACTTGCCCTTCGTGAACTGGACGTCGTTCTTGCCGGTTGTTGTAAGCGCCCTCTTCATCACGACGCGCCACACCCCGTCCTTCCACACGCCC
>JACRNN010000201.1 GCA_016234955.1 Deltaproteobacteria bacterium
ACTCCTTGACTATCCGCGAGGCTTGTGAGAAATTCTCAATCGTGGCTCTCTGGGCCATAGGGGTATCTCCTTATAGTTGGTTGCGAGCCGCTATAAAGATACCCCTTTCCTTTTACTGACACAAGATATGGTACATTACCGGCGCGGCCCCTGGGGTTGCTTTTCCGGTTTTTTCATATAGAATATGATGATATGAGATACCGCGCGCCCGATGAACCCTCCCTTGGCTTAAAACCCAAGGGTTTTCAGAACGTTAAAAATAAGCTCGTCATGCCTTTTCTTTTTTTGGGCCTTTTCACCCTTTACGCATCTTACGTCAACAAGCATAGCGAGCTGATTCCCCGCAGCTTGCTGCGGGGAGGAGCGAACGAATTACAAACGATAAATTCCTTACTTGAAAATTCTCCGCAGCTTGCCGCGGGGAATTTTAACGGAGGTGAACGTATGGCATTCACTATCGTCAGTCCCGATTTCAGGGACTCGGACGCCATCCCCAAACGTTTCAGCTGCGATAGCGAAAACTTGTCTCCGGAGATTCAATGGGACGGCGCTCCCCCGGCCACCAGGAGCTTTGTCCTCATAGTCGAAGACCCTGACGCGCCTTCGGGCACGTTCACCCACTGGGTGGTGTACGACGTGCCGCCTGACTTGAATAAGCTTCCCGGAGGCATGGGCAACAGCGCGGATATCAAGGGCGGGATAAAACAGGGCTACACCGACTTCGGGCGCAAGGGGTACGGGGGGCCGTGCCCTCCGAGGGGACACGGAGTCCACAGGTACAACTTCATATTGACGGCGCTCGATATCCCCGGGCTCGGGCTCGCTGACGGGGCTAAAAAGAGCGAAGTGGAGCGGGCCATGAAGGGGCACGTACTCGGCACAACGCGGATGACGGGGAGATACGGGAGGTAGGACGCGAGGGCGTTACGGTCAAGCGGGCGCGGCAACGCCGGAGGGCGCCCCCATGCAGGCACGCACCCGCCCCGCGCGGGCCCTACTTTATTATCTTTTCAGGGGATACGAGGTGGCGTGAGAGCTTCATCTCCCCGGAGCTCAATCCGAGGGCGAGGCCGACCAACTGGGCGAGATGGAATATTGGCATCGATATCTTCTTTGACGCCGCCTTTTCCGCCAGGCTCTGGTAATTATCGAGGTTTATATGGCAGAACGGGCAGGGGGTGACAAAGCAATTCGCGCCCTTGCCCTTGCCGTCGAGGAGCCTTGTCGCGGTCATCTTCGCGGCCGTCTCCTCGTCAACGAGGTCTATCTGGAAGCCGCAGCATTTGGTCTTGCCCTTGAAGTCCACGGACTCGGCGCCGAGGGCCTCGATGACCGCCTCAAGGGACCACGGCTTCATCGGGTCGTCGAAACCGAGCGCGTCCGAAGGCCTCAGGCTGTGGCAGCCGTAGAACGGGGCGGCCTTGATCCAGTTCAGCGGCTTCACCACCTGCTTTTTAAGGTTGCCTATCCCGTAATCGCCGGCGAGCACCCAGAGGAGTTGCTTTATCTTCACGTTGCCGCCGTAGCGCAGTCCCGTGCGGGCGAGTATGGCGTTGGTCTTTTCCAGCAGCTCAGGGCTGTTCCTCAAATCCCTGTTGGCGGTGTTCATCACCATCAGGCACGTGGAGCATATGGTCATGATATCGAGGCCGAGGGACTCTGCCTCGGCGAATATCCTGGCGTTGAGCGCCAGGGAGAGCGGATAGTCGTAGTCGGTCAGGAGCCCCGCGCCGCAGCAGTTCGCCTTCGGCATATCCACAAGCTCTATGCCGAGCCTCGCGGCCACGACTATCGTCGTCTCGTTAGCCTCCTTGGTTATCTCGTGCGAGGCGCATCCAGGATAGTATGCGTACCTTAAAAGAGCCACTGCCTAACCCTTCTTCCTTTCCCTGTCCTCTTTTTCAAGCCTCTCAGCCTCTTCGTATATGTCCCTCACCTCCGCGATATTTTCTATCTGCGGGAAGAGGAGCGGCTTGGGCATCTTTCCGTGCCTCTCCATCTTGAGGCCGAACGGGATCATGCCGAGGGACCTCAGGAACCCGAGCGTCCTGAACGTCATCGCCGCCTCGTCGAGCCTGCCGACCCTCTTGACCGAGTCAGCCATCGCCTCCACGTGTTTGGCCCCCGGGTTGTCGAGGACGCCCTCTTTCATGGCGCGCGAACGGAGCGACTCTATCTGCTTCAAGGGGGAGACGGACTTCGGGCAGTACTGGGTGCAGTGGACGCACCTGACGCAGTTCCACATCCCGTGCTCTTCGCTGAGCCTCTCGAGCCTCTTCCTTGAATTGCCCTCCCTCACGTCTCCCACGATCCTCCACGCCTTCGAGAGCGCCGCGGGGCCGATGTACCGGTCGTCTATCTCAAGGGCGTTGCATTCGGAGTTGCAGCAGCCGCACATTATGCACCGCTGGCTCTTGTCTATGGCCTCCTCATCCCGCGCGGTGACCCGCGCGCCGTCGTTCTCCCGCGCCGGTACATCGCCTCTTCGTCTCGCGCGGCGAGAGGTCGGGGTAAGGTACGGGGCCACCTTCTCTATCCTCGACCAGAAGGGGTTGAAGTCCACGATGAGGTCCTTCAACGGTACGTGGTTCGAGAGCGGCTCTATTACCATGTCCCCCATCTTCGCGTATTCGGGCATCACCTGCGTGGCGCAAGAGAGCCGCGCAAAGCCGTTTATATTCACGGCGCAGGAGCCGCATATGGAGGACCTGCATGACCTCCTGAACGAAAGGGTGGTGTCCTGCTCGTCGGCTATCTTCAAGAGGGCATCGAGGACCGACATCCCCTCCTCGACATCGAGGGTATAGGCCTGGAAGTAGGGCTCGGCCGGCTCGCCTTCAGCCGGGTTGTACCGCTTTATCTTGAATTTTATCTTCATTCTCTCTCAGGGTCTTTTTTTAGCGTTCTGAAACCCCTTGGGCTTTTGAGCTCGCGGAGGTTTCACTCTCTTAGCGTTATGAAGCCCCCGAGGTTTTGAGACCGGGGAGGTTTCATATACTTAGCGGCCTGGGCCAGCGCTCTTGCGAGGGCCTTTTTGCGCGCCGGGCTTGCCTGCCGGGTATTGGCTCCGCTCGCCGTCGATCGGGCTCGCGGTAAAACACGAGGCCTGCCGCCCGCTCTCCCTTATGCTCACTGCGCAATACCCCTTGTGTTTTGTTAAAGACGATACAAAGGACCGCTTGCAATACGGCGAAAAAGACATGACCGCCCGCGAAAACCAACCGCCTGAAGCCCCACGCTGGCCAGGCCGCCGGGGGTCTTAATACTTCCTCTCTTTCGGCTCGTACCTTGAGATGTTCACGTCCTTGTAGCTTATCTTGAACTCGGGGTCTTCCTTGCGGACTACCGTATGCCTGAGCCATTCCTTGTCGTCCCTCCTGGGAAAATCCGTCCTGTAGTGCGCCCCCCTGCTCTCTTTCCTGGCCAGGGCGCCCGCCGCTATTGCTTCGGCCACATCGAGCATATGCCCGAGTTCCAGGACCGCCAAAAGCTCGCTGTTGAAGTAGTCTCCCTTGTCGGAAAGTGAGACCTTCCCGTACCTCTGCTTCATCTCCCTTATCTTGGCGAGCCCGGCAATAAGCTTTTCGCCGTCACGGAAGACCCCGCAGTGCTCCTCCATCACCAGGGTCATCTCCCGCCGGAGCGCGGAGGCGGTCTCGCCGTTGTCCCTTCTCAATATGCCGGCTATATCGTGGGCGGAGTCCCTGAGCGCGCTGTCCGGGAACTCCGGCGCCGCGCAGGCCAGGCAGTGCCTGACGGCGGCGGCCCCGGCCCTCCTGCCGAATACCACGGCCTCGAGAAGCGAATTGCCGCCGAGCCTGTTCGCGCCGTGGACGCTTACGCAGGCGGACTCGCCGGCCGCGTAGAGCCCCTTTATCTTAGTAGCCCCGTCAACGTCGGTCATTATACCGCCCATCGAATAATGCGCCCCGGGCCTTATCGGTATCGGCTCGGTAAGCGGGTCCACGCCCGCGAAGTTTATAGCCAGCTCCCTTATCTGCGGCAGCCTCTCGTTTATCCTGTCGGCCCCGAGGTGGCGCAGGTCCAGCAGGACGCAGCCGTTGACGCCCCTGCCCTGGTCTATCTCCGTCTTCTCGGCCCTGCTCACCACGTCCCGGCTCGCAAGCTCCTTCACGGTCGGCGCGTAGTTCGCCATGAACCTCTCCCCGAGCGAGTTTAAAAGATACCCGCCCTCTCCCCTGGCCCCTTCGGTGATGAGTATCCCGGTCCTCTTGAGCGTCGTGGGGTGGAACTGGACGAACTCCATGTCCATAAGCTCCAAGCCCGCGTCCAGGGCGAGGCCCATGCCGTCCCCGGTGGAGCTCAGGGCGTTTGTCGTGGTATGAAAGACCCGGCCATACCCGCCGGTGGCTATTATGACGGCCTTTGAGTGGAGCCTGTGGAGCTTGCCGCCGCGGAGCTCTATCGCTATGATGCCCCTAACGACATTGTCCTCCACCACGAGCCTGGCCACGTGCCATTCGTCGTATATGAAGACCTCGTGCTTGAGCAACTGCTCGTACATCAGATGGAGCAGGCCGTGGCCGGTCCTGTCGGCCAGGTAGCACGTCCTTGGATACCCGGCCCCGCCGAACGGACGCTGGGCTATGTTGCCGGAGGGGTCCCTGCTGAAGACCGCGCCCATCCTCTCAAGCTCCATGATGTCGCGGGGCTCCTTACCGGGTAGACCTTCGATACGACGGCGACGTTGAGGCCCTCGGCGGCCGCCTCTATGGCGGCGCGCATCCCGGCGAGCCCTCCGCCCACCACTATGATATCGTGAGTAACCAGATACGCTTCTCCTCGGTACTTTTGGTTATCAGTAAACAGTTATCGGTAAAAAATACGTCTTTATCCTTCGCAGATAACTGACAGCAGATAACCTATAACATAGATGGAGTTCATGTCGATACTATTATGAGACGATTAATACTCTTGGTTTTCAGGCTTTTTCACGGCCGCGGGGCTCCGCGAACCGAACGGCTTGCGTACAGCTTACCAACAATAATATCTTTCGTCAATTCAAGACGAACCTTGAGCGGTTTTTTCCCGTATTGAGGCGCGGCGGCGCGGCTTTCTTTGGAGAGGTTGTCTTGCGGGGGGTGCGAATAAATCCCGGGTGCGGGCGCTCCGGGAGAAAAAAAGGGCCGGCTCAAGCCGGCCCTCGCGTCTACTTCAGGCTGTCTCTAAAAATCAGCTATTTTTTCCGAGGTCGAGGCAGGGGCGGAAATAAAAGCGGAGCATATATGCGAATATGTGAGCATTTTATTTTCGCCCCAACAAAGAGATCAGGAAAAAGAGCTATTTTTAGAGGTAGCCTTCAGGGTCTTCGCCTTTTCAAAGCCTATCTGGAGGGCCTTCCTGTTAAGGTCGAGGAACGCCGGAGGCACGCGTGAAAGCACAGCCTTTTCTATGGCCTCGTGGCTTACCACACCCGTCAGCTCCGTTATCAGGCCGAGCGAGATGATGTTGGCGACGATGGTCTTGCCGAGATATTCCCTCGCCGTGCCGGTTATCGGGAATTTTATGACCTTGAATTTGCCCTGAGGGACCTCCCTGACCTCTTCGGAGTCCACGAGGAGGATGCCGCCGTCCTTGATGTCGTAGTAGTACTTGGTACACGCCTCCTGGGTCATGGCCAGCATGCAGTCTATCGCCGTGGCCTTCGGGTAGTCTATCGGCTGTTCGCTTATTATGACCTCGGCCTTGCTCGCCCCGCCCCTGGATTCCGGGCCGTAGGACTGGCTCTGCACCGCGTTCTTGTCGCCGTAGATTGAAGCGGCCTCCGCCATGATTATCCCGGCCAGTATCATGCCCTGGCCGCCGGAGCCGCTGAAACGTATCTCATATCTGCCGCTCATCTCTGAAACCCTCCTTGAATGGGGTGGACGCCAGGCTATTTCCCCTTCGCTTTTTCAACTATCAAATTCGAGTACTGCTCGCAGTACTCGGGCCTGTCTATCTTGTGGAGCACGCCCCTTAATGCCTTGCCCTCGATCTTCTCCGGGGGCAGCTTGTCGGCCTGTTTCACGGAGACGGTGCCGTCCTTCTCTATCGTCTCCATCATCTGGCTCGCGCTCTTGTATTTGTTCGCCCTTCCGAAGTACGTCGGGCAGGCGTCTATTATGTCAACTACCGACGTCCCCTTGTGCTCTATGGCCTCGAGTATGGTCTTCTCAAGCTCGATGGTATGGTAGGCCGTGCCCCTGGCCACGAACGATGCCCCGGCGGCCTTCGCCATGCCGCAGGCGTCGAACGGAGGCTCTATGTTGCCGTAGCGGCTCGTCGTGGATATCGAGTCCATCGGGGTGGTCGGAGAGTACTGCCCCCCGGTCATCCCATAGGTCGAGTTGGTCATGACGAGTATCGTCATGTCGATATTCCTGCGGCAGACGTGGATGAAGTGGTTGCCCCCGATGGCGAGGGCGTCTCCGTCCCCGGTGACGACTATGACCTTCATCTCGGGCTTCGCGAGCTTTATCCCGGTGGCGAAGGCTATGGCCCTGCCGTGCAGGGTATGTAGCGTATTGAAGTCCACATAGCCGGGGGTCCTGCTCGAACACCCTATGCCGGACACCATGCAGACGTTGTTCTTCTCGATGCCGCTGTTGTGTATGGCCCTGAGCATCGCCTTGAGGACTATGCCGTGGCCGCAACCGGGGCACCATATGTGCGGCAGCTTGTTCGGCCTGAGATATTTATTGTAATCGAACGGGACGCTCAACTTCTGTTTTTTTTCCGTTACGGCGGGCGACGACATACGGACCTCCGTTGCAGTTGTTGCCCCGGCGCGCGTTAACGGGCCGGGGGGTTATGTACCTTACTTGTGCTTCTTTATGGCCTCGAGTATCTGGGCCGGGGTTATCGGCTCTCCGTCCACCCTGTGGATGCCGGTGACCTCGGCGTTCTTGGAGCAACGCTCGACCTCATGGACCATCTGGCCGAGGTTTAGCTCCGGCACTATTATTACCTTCACCCTCCTGGCAAGCTCCTTGACCGCCTTGTCCGGGAACGGCCATATAGTAAGCGGCCTTAACAGCCCCGCCTTGATCCCGGCCTTCCGCGCCTCGTTGACCGCGAACCTGGCCGACCTGGCGGTGGAGCCCACGGTAAAGACGGCTATCTCGGCGTCGTCGAGATATGTCTCCTCGTTCCTCCATATCTCTTCGAGGTTCTTGTCCACCTTCCTCATTATCCGCTCGTTGTTCTCGCGGATGATCTTCGAGTCGTTCGTCGGGAAACCGTCTTTCTTGTGGTTGAGCCCCGTCACGTGGAACCTGTAGCCGCTCCCGAACGGCGCGAGAGGGGCCACTTCGTACCTGTCGTCGTAGGGGAAGTACTCCTCGGGCGGACACGTCGGCTTGGCCCTGTCCACCACATCGAGCTCACCCGGCGCCGGTATCGTAATCGGCTCCCTCATATGCCCTATTATCTCGTCATAGAGCACTATGACCGGGGTCCTGTACTTCTCTGAAAGGTTGAACGCCCTGACGGTCTCGGAGAGTATCTCCTGGACGTAAGACGGGGTAAGGGCTATGGCGGGATGGTCTCCGTGCGTCCCCCATTTGGCCTGCATGATATCGGCCTGCGACGGCCCGGTCGGATATCCCGTGGACGGGCCTCCCCTCATCACGTTCACTATGACAAGGGGTATCTCGGTCAGGCAGGCATACCCCAGGCACTCCTGCTTGAGCGAAAAACCGGGCCCTGACGTGGCGGTAAGGGACTTAAGCCCGGCAAGAGAGCCCCCTATGGCCGCGGCTATCCCGCCTATCTCGTCCTCCATCTGTATGAACTTGCCGCCAATCTTCGGGAGCCTTACGCTCATGCCCTCGGCTATCTCGGTCGAAGGCGTTATGGGGTAGCCGGCGTAGAACCTGCAACCGGCGTAGAGGGCCCCTTCAACGCAAGCCTCATTGCCCTGTAGGAGCTTTTTCTTCTTCTCAGCCATTTCCAACCCCCCTTTAGTGTTTCCTTCAGATACCCCTCGGCTTGACGCAGGGTGTCCGGTTTCCTTCTAACAGGCTACGAAAAAACTATTTCAGCCTGTCATTACTGAACCCTTCGCTCTGTCATTCTGAGCGCGGCGAAGAATCTTGGTTTTTCGCTCAGGATAAACTACGCGAAGAATCTCAGAGCTGATACAATCAGGAAGTTACAAGATTCTTCGGTCGCTTCACTCCCTCTGAATGACAACTTTGGGGGCTTTTTCAGCGCCTTGGTGCGTTAAGGACATACCCCGCTTCGGGAACGTCCGCCGGGCGCAACCAGTCCCCTCAGTCGAAGACCTGTATCGCGAAGTCAGGGCACCTGAGATCGCAGAGCTGGCACCTGGTGCAGGCCGCAAGGTCCTTGACGGCCACTACCGTGCCCCTCATCTCCAGCACGTTGGTCGGGCAGAAGTCCACGCAGATGCTGCACCCCTTGCAGAGCTTCTCGTTTATTACTATCCTCGGCAGTATCTTTTGCGCCGCCTCGCCCATATTCCCTCCATATCCCCTCCCCGTTGCCGGCGGCCTTGAAGGACGCGAGCATAGCGGGGAAGGGGCTGTATTTGAACAATTTTTAGCAGGTTGCTGAAAAAGTCCCATCTGCTTTGTCGTCTCGGCGTTCGTCATTGCGGCGTACAATACAAGTACGCCTTCCCATTGCAATTGTAAAGACGCAATGGGAGCCCCGCCTCACTTTCTCGACTCCTCGCATCCGGAGCGACCGAAGAATCTCGTAACTTACTGATTTGTCTACGTGTGAGATTCTTCGCTACGCTCAGAATGACATGCGATTGCGAATTAATCAGAGGTTCCCTAACTCTATTTTGGGTTTTTCCGCATCCTGTGGAAAGATTCCTTTTTTACCACAGCCCCGATACAATAGTCAATATCATATATCTATCGTTACGCCCTCTGGAGTGCCTCCATGACCGTCTTTCCTATCTCGGCCGTGCTCCTGGTGACCCTGACGCCTGCTGACGCCATCGCCTCGATCTTCTCATCCGCAGTGCCCTTGCCGCCGGATATGATCGCCCCGGCGTGCCCCATCCTCTTGCCCTTTGGCGCCGTAACCCCGGCTATATAGCCGACGACCGGCTTTGTCACGTTCTTCTTTATGTACAGGGCGGCCTCCTCCTCGGCGCCGCCTCCTATCTCGCCTATCATAACGATGGCCTCGGTGCCGGGGTCCTCCTGAAAGAGCTTGAGCACGTCGATGAAGTTGGTGCCGTTCACCGGGTCCCCGCCGATGCCGACGCAGGTCGATTGTCCGAGCCCGAGCCTGGTGAGCTGGTCCACCGCCTCGTAGGTCAGCGTGCCGCTCCTTGAAACGACGCCGACGGCGCCGGGCTTGTGTATGTGTCCGGGCATGATCCCTATCTTGCACTGCCCAGGGGTTATGACGCCAGGGCAGTTGGGGCCTACGAGCCTTGAGGGCTTGCCCTCCATGAACCTCCTGACCTTGACCATGTCGAGCACCGGTATGCCCTCGGTTATGCAGATGACGAGCCCGACGCCCGCGTCAACGGCCTCCATTATCGCGTCCGCCGCGAACGGGGCCGGGACGTATATGACCGAGGCGTTCGCGCCGGTCTTCTTTACGGCCCCTTCCACCGTGTCGAATACCGGTATGCCGTCGATCTCTGTGCCGCCCTTGCCCGGGGTCACGCCGCCGACCATCTTCGTGCCATAGGCGACCATCTGCCGGGTATGGAACGTGCCCTGCTCGCCGGTTATGCCCTGGCAGATAACCCTTGTGTCCATGTCAACCAATACGCTCATCGGTCAAAACCTCCGCGGGTTTTCATTTTTTTAAATTTGTCGTTCACGGCGCGGCGCGCTAAGCCTTCCTCGAGGCCGCCACGGCCTTCTCGGCAGCCTCGTCCATCCGCTCGGCCGTCAATATGTTGAGCCCGGAGTCCGCAAGGAGTTTCCTGCCCTGCTCGACGTTCGTGCCCTGGAGCCTTACCACGAGCGGCGCCTTGATGCCCACGTCCTTAGCGGCGGCGATGATGCCCTCGGCGATGATGTCGCACCTCATGATGCCGCCGAAGATGTTCACGAGCATGGCCTTGACGTTCGGGTCGGACATGATTATCTTGAAGGCCGCCGTCACCTGCTCCTTGTTGGCCCCACCGCCCACGTCCAGGAAGTTGGCCGGGCTGCCGCCGGAGAGCTTTATCATGTCCATCGTCGCCATGGCGAGGCCCGCGCCGTTGACCATGCACCCGATGTCGCCGTCAAGGGAGACGTAGTTGAGGTTAAAGCGCGACGCCGCCACCTCCTTGGGGTCCTCCTCGTCGAGGTCCCTCATACCCTCGATGTCCTTGTGCCTGAAGAGGCTGTTGTCGTCGAAGGACATCTTGGCGTCGAGCGCGATGATATCGCCGGACTTCGTGATGACGAGCGGGTTTATCTCCGCCATCGAGCAGTCCGAGCTTACGAATGCGTTATAGAGCCCTGTCATGAACTTCACCGCCTTGTTCACGAGCCCCTTGTCGAGCCCGAGCCCGAAGACGAGCTTGCGCGCCTGGAAGGGGATGAGGCCCACGGCCGGGTCGATGGACTCCTTCAGTATCTTCTCCGGGCTCCTTGCGGCCACCTCCTCTATCTCCACACCGCCCTCGGTAGAGACCATCACAACGACCCTGTGCGTGGCCCTGTCGACCACGAGCCCGAGGTAGAGCTCCTTCGCTATCTGGCAGCCCTCCTCTATCAATACCTTCTTGACCTCTTTGCCCGCCGGCCCGGTCTGATGCGTCACAAGCACCTTGCCGAGAAGCTCCTTTGAGAACGCGGCCGCCTCCTCCCTGCTTTTGGCGAGCTTGACCCCGCCGGCCTTGCCCCTGCCCCCGGCGTGTATCTGCGCCTTCACGACGCATACGCTGTTGCCTTCCCTGAAGAGCTCGTTGGAGGCCTCCTCTGCCTCGGCAGGCGTAAAGGCGATCTTGCCCTTTGGCACGGCTACCCCGTGCCTGGCGAGTATCTGCTTTGCCTGGTACTCGTGGATGTTCATCTGTCAGCCCCCGCTTATAAGTATATTTGCGCGTCGAATCGAAGCCGTATCAAGGCGTATGCCAGCCGTTTTTACGGGATATCGCCAGGAAGACTAAATTTACACTCTTGCCGGGATAAAAACAATATCTTTTTAAGATTTATCCGCCATAAAAAAGGCGGGGTTAACATGTTAACCCCGCCTTGCGCGGCAGTCCGCCTCAGCCGACCTGTCTTGCCCTCACATGGTCGGGCGAATAGTCGGGCAGGAGTATCGGGGCCGTGCCAGTCCCCTTTATCCCGGCCTCGTCGACCTCCCTGTTGAACGCCTCGACGTGCTTCAAGGTCAGCCTGTCGCCCAATCTATTCGACTTCGCGTACTCGGCGGCCCTGAGCCCGGCCCTCCTGCCGAAGACAAGGACGTCGAGGAGGGAGTTGCCCATGAGCCTGTTCCTGCCGTGGACCCCTCCGGCCACCTCTCCGGCGCCAAAAAGCCCTTTTACGCCCGTCTCGGCCCATTCGTTTATCATGATGCCGCCGTTCTGGTAGTGGAGCGTCGGGTATATGAGCAT
Organism: Deltaproteobacteria bacterium; assembly: GCA_016234955.1. GTDB lineage: Bacteria > Desulfobacterota > GWC2-55-46 > GWC2-55-46 > GWC2-55-46 > JACRLF01. The sequence continues at coordinate 11,555 of JACRNN010000201.1, forward strand.
CGGCGCCTTGCTTATGTCTATGTCGTAGCGCTTGAACTGTATGTACTTGGCCGGGAGCTCCTTTCTCACGGTCCCCTCCCCGTGGAGCATGTCTATCATCGGGGAGTCGAGCCATACGCCGAACCTCCCGGTGGGGGTGGAAACCCCCTTGCCTATATCGAGGCACTCCCTTATTATGCAGGCCGATTCAACGTCCCTGGGCTCAAGCGGGAAGCAGAACTGCCCGCCTTCCGCGTTGAGTATCTGCGCCCCGAGGCCCCTGACCTTTTCGGTGATAAGGAGCCCGACGTTCTGCTCCGGGAATATAGCGCCCGTCGGGTGGTACTGGGTGGAGTCCATGTCCTGGAGCCTTACCCCGGCCCTGTAGGCCATGACGCACCCGTCGGCGGTGGCGCCGTAGTGGTTGGTGGTCGGGAACCCCTGGATGTGGAGCCTCCCGAAGCCGCCCGTGGCTATGAGCACCGCCTTTGCCCGCGCCACGTAGTGCTCTTTGGTCTCAAGGTTATATAGCACCGCGCCGGCGGCCCTGCCGTCTTCGTCAAGTATCAGCTCAACGGCCGGGGAGAATTCCAGTATCTTTATGTCCCCGGAGCGGTTGCGCGCCTCGTCCCTCACGACCCTCATTATCTCGGCGCCTGTCATGTCCCCGGAGGAGTGCATCCTCTTCCTGCAGGTCCCGCCGCCGTGCCTGACCTTCATCCTGCCGTCCGGCATCTTGTCGAACATCATGCCGAGGCCCTCGAGCCAGTGGATGATCAGCGGGGCGTCGTTGGTGAGCGCGGCGACAAGCTCCGGGACGTTGCTGAAGTGGCCGCCGCCGATGACGTCGAGGTAGTGGAGGTACGGGGAGTCTCCCTCCTGCGTGGCCCCCTGTATGCCGCCTTCGGCCATCACGGTGTTTGAGTCCCCGTGGCGCAGCTTGGTCGAGACTATCACCTTGAGCCCGGCCTCCTGCGCGGCGAGCGCCGCCGCGGTGCCGGCCCCTCCGGCGCCTATGACCAGGAGGTCGGCCTCGTAGTCGGTCCTCTTGAGGTCTATCGCCCTGGGGTCTATCCTGCTTCTGGATTCAAGGAGCGCGGCTATCTCTTCGGGAAGCTCTGCGCCCCTGTTGGGGCCGACGAGCACCTTCCTCCTGCCGTCGTTCTTATAGTCCGGGTGGTATTTCCTGAGCCACTCCTGCCTCTGATCGAGGGTGAGCGCCGGGAAGTGATCTCCCTTCCTGGCCTTCTCCACCCTTGCGGGCCTTGTGGCCTCCACCTTCCTTATAAGCTCCTTGAGTGCCGGCGTATATCCGCTCATCTTGCCTCCGTAAATTTAACAGGCCGCTGAAAAAACCCATCAGCAAACTGTCAAGACCGTCCGCCGCGTCTTGCGTACAACGGCGCGTGTTAAAAACGGCGCTACAGGTTCGTTGTGTCCTTTGGCATCCATTTGCCCGGCTCCGCGAGGTCGGGCTCCCTCTCCCTCTCGACGTAGAGCTTTTTCACCTCGTCCTGCTTCATCGCGGCGAGGCCTTTGAGGGCCTTTTCGTACTTGCCGCCCTTGACCTCGGAAACTCTCTTCTCCAGATGGCCCGCCCTCGGGAGGATATACTTGCCGTACAGCCTCCTGACGAACATGGCGGCCATGAACTGCGTTATCTGCGCCGGACAGCGCGACGCGCACAGCCCGCACATGACGCAGTCAAAGCTCTTGTGGGCCGCGCCCTTCAGGTCCCCGCGCTTCATAAGGGCTATATAGTCCATCACGTCTATGTCCATCGGGCATGTCCTGGTGCACGTGCCGCACCCTATGCATTTGAATACCTCCGGGTAGAGCCTCCTGAGTTCCTCATGTGGGCTGCCCTTTATCTCGTCAAGGACGTAGTCCGGCCTGTTCGACGGGAAGAACGGGAGCTGCATAATGACCATGTCGGGCCCGGCCACGGTCTGGCACGCAAGCCCGGAGCGGAGCCTGTAGTCGCCGAGAAAACGGTAGAACGTCCCGCACGCCCCGCATATCCCGCCCCTGCACCCGCACCCCCTGATATATGTGTAGCCCGCGTACTCCACCGCCTTCATTATGGTGAGGGTCTCCGGCACCATGTACTCCCTCCCCATTATGTATATGGGTATCATCTTCGCGCCCTCCGGCGGTATGGTCCTGTCGCCGGTGGCGAGCCCGGCGGCACGGCGTCGGCCCGCAACGCTAAAAGTCGTTATACATCCTCTTCACTTCGGCGGCCGTGTAGACCGGGCCTTCCTTGCATACGTAGATGTCGCCGACGTTGCACCTGCCGCATTTGCCTATCCCGCACTTCATCCTGTTCTCAAGCGTGGTATAGATGGACTCGTCCGCGAAACCGAGCTTGCCGAGGGCGTTTATCACGAACCTTATCATTATCGGCGGGCCGCACGTCACGGCTACGGCGTCCTTCGACGACGGCGCCGCCTCATCGAGCACCGTTGGGACAAAGCCTGTCCTGCCCTTCCACTCCGGCGTCTCCCCGCCCGGGTCCACGGTCTCAACGACCCTCACATCGCCCATGCCCGCCCAGTGCTTGAGCTCATTTTTATAGACAAGATCGGCCGCGGTCTTGGCCCCGTAGACTATCGTTATATTGCCGAAGTCTTCCCTCCTGTCCAGCACGTTCCATATGAGGGAGCGCACCGGGGGAAGCCCTATGCCCCCGGCTATGAAGACCATGTTCCTGCCCTTCCAATCCTCGACCGGGAAGTGGTTGCCGTAGGGGCCCCTGAGGCCTATCACGTCCCCTATGGACATCTCGGCGAGCCCGCCTGTGACCCTGCCCGTCCTCCTGAACGTGCACTGGACGTAACCCTTGCGCGTGGGGGACGAGGCTATGCAGAAGGTCGATTCCCCGAGGCCGAACGCCGAGTAAAGGGCGAACTGGCCCGCCTTGAAGTCGAACGTCTCCCTGAGCTTTTCATCCTTGAATACGAGCCTGAAGCTCCTTACGTCAGGGGCCTCCTCGTATATGTCCTCGATTGTGGCAAGATGCGGCAGATAAAGGTTGTTCATTATCAGTTATCGGTTGCCTGTTGCCGGGCTACCTGGACATCTCCTCCATCACTTCAGTTATATCGAGCCTCACGGGGCAGACCCGGATGCACCTGCCGCAGCCGACGCAACCCCTTGAATCGAACTTGTTCGGATAGAAGTTGAACTTGCACATGAACCTGTTGCGCCACCTCTTGAACTGGGCGTCCCTCGGGTTGTGTCCGCTCGCGTGGAGCGTGAAGGTGTCGAACTGGCAGGCGTCCCAGTTCTTCCTCCTCTCCCCCTCGAAGGCCGTGCCCTCGTCTATTATATCGAAGCAGTGGCAGGTGGGGCAGACGAACGTGCACGCGCCGCACCCTATGCACTTCCTCGTAAGCCCGGCCCAGACGGGGTCGTCATAGTGGCCCTTGTCGGCGAGCCTCTCTTTTATCCTGCTTATGTCCACGCCCTCTATCTTCTCAGGTACGAAGAGGGGCCTTTGAGGCGAGCCGCCCATGTCATCTTCAAAGGCCTCCGCGTGCGCGGAGAGAAACCCCCTGCCCATGTCGGTAAGGGCGGTCACGCTGAAGTCCCCGGAGGCCGTCTCCTTTAGCATCACGTCGGATCCGGCTGTAGAATCCGGAGACAGCCCCACCGTGGTGCAGAAGCAGGCCTCGTCCCCGTTCGTGCAGGCGACCGTCACGACCGTGGTCTTATCCTCCCTCCGGGTGTAGAACTCGTCCACGAAGTCCCAGGTGAACACCGACCTGAGCGAAGCGAGGCTCGCGGCCTCGCATGGCCGCGCGCCGAAGACCACCGTCTCCTTAGGCGAGAGCTCCCGGCCCCTTATCTCCACGCCCCCCTCCCCTGTGGAGTACTCGGCCACCACCTCGGTCTGCGGGAATAGGTAGTCCTTGAAGGAGTTGCGCGGCAGGATATAATCCCATGCAACCTCGTCCGCGCCCGATACTACCCTGTAGACGGTCTGACGGGCGTCGACAGCAGGGGCGACGAAACGCCCGCCCCCGTCCCTTACGGAGTCGATGAGCCTGCCTAAATTCTCTCTTTTAAGGAGTTTATCCGCCATATAAGCGCCGTGCTTATCCTATTTTATGAAATTTTCCTTGTCCTCGGGGCTGAATACTATCATCGGCGGATGGGCCGTCTCGTCATACCCCGAGCGGTAGTCGAACGCGTCCTTTACGACAGTTATAAGCTTCTGGTTCACCAGATTAAGCGGTATATTGACCGGGCACGCCCTCTCGCATTCGCCGCAGAACGTGCACCTGCCCGCAAGGTGCATCGCCCTTGTAAGGTTCCACGACAGGTTGCCCCTCGGGTGCGCCGAGGTCTCTATCCACTGCGGCATGTTCTTCTCTGTTATGCACCTCTCGCAGTAGCATAGCGAGCAGACCTGCCTGCAGGCGTAGCACTTTATGCACCTGGAGAACTCCTTTATCCAGAACTCCCACCTCTGCGGGCTCTCCTTGGCGTCAAGGGCCTTTATCCTGTCGAAGACCATGCCCGCGGGGGTCTCCGGAGGGACAAACCCGCTCCTCTCCCCTATCACGCAGTCCGCTATATGCGGGTTCCTGACGTCGCAGTTATGGCACTTCGTGGGCATGATGTCCGGCGTAAGCCCGCCCTTCCAGAGTTCCTGCCTGTATACCACGCCGCCGCACGTCACCCCGATTATGTATACGTCCTCCCTCTTTACCTGGGCCTCGGAGATCAATACGGCGATGTTCTTTATATCGCACCCCTTGGCCACAATCGCGGGCCTTCCGATGGCCTGGATGTCCTTGAACTTCCTCGTCAGATAGACGGAGAGGTTGTTCACGCAAAGCGGGTTGAAGACGAGTTTGTCCGCGTCCTCCGGCTTTGTTATGAATACCGGGGTCGTCCGGGTCCTGTTCCTGTTCCATCCCCACCCTATCACGACCTTGACCTCCCCAGAGGTTAGAAGCCCTTTCGCCTTCTCTCTTAACGCGTTTTCCATGTCGATATGCTCTGTTTATCGCATCGATTTAATAAGATACTTAATCGGCCGCCTGTGATTTAAGGCCCCTGTACTCCATGAAGGGGCCGAGCTTCCCGACCTCTTCGGTAACGTTATTTATGAGATCGACCCATTTTATCGCCTCGGACGCCGACACCCATGAGAAGTGCAGCCTCCTCATGTCTATACCCGTGAACTCCATCAGGTTCTTGAACGCTATCCACCTTCTCCTTGCGTGGTAGTTCCCGGTCGTGTAGTGGCAGTCGCCGGGATGGCACCCGGAGACGAGCACGCCGTCGGCCCCGTTCTCAAATGCCTTTATTATGAAGAGCGGGTCTATCCTCCCGGTGCACGGCAGCTTTATTATCCTGACGTTCGGCCTGTACTCCATCCTGCTGGTGCCGGCGAGGTCGGCCCCGGCGTAAGTGCACCAGTTGCAGACAAAGGCCATTATCCTGGGCTCGGAGGAGTTGCCCGTTGTCTGCGTATGTTCAGTATGTTCGCCCATTATCTTTTATAATCCCCCTCGCCCCCTTTAGAAAAGGGGGGAACGATCAGAACGCGCTTATCGCCGCGAACACCTGCTCGTCCGTGTATCCCTTCAGGTCTATCGACTTGCTCCTGCACGCGGCTACGCACACCCCGCAGCCCTGGCATACCCCGTCGTTTACCCTGGCCAGCCGCCTCACTATCTCGCCCTGCCTGTTCTTGACGACGTCCTTCTCTATGGCCGAGTACGGGCACGCGGTGACGCAGTCCCAGCAGGCGTTGCATGTGGCCTTGTTGACAAGGGCGGTTATGGGCTCCCTCGACATCTCGTCCGAGGAGAAGAGGGCCAGCACCTTGCTCGCGGCGGCGCTCCCCTGCGCCACGGATTCCGGTATGTCCATCGGGCCTATGCATGTGCCCGCGAGGTAGATGCCGGCCGTTACCGTCTCAACGGGTTTGAGCTTCGGGTGGTATTCGTTGTAGAACCTGTGCCTGTCGTACCCTATGCCGAGCCTCTGGGCCAGCGTGTCGGCCCCGTCCCTCGAAACTATGGCGGTTGCAAGCACCACCATGTCAGCCTCTATCTCCACCTGGCTCGCGCTCAGGGTGTCCGCGCCCTGGACTATGACCTTGCCGCCCCTCTCGTATACCCTCGAGACGCGGCCCCTCAGGTACATCGCCCCGTCGTGCTCTATAGCCCTCCTCACGAACTCCTCGTAGCGCTTCCCGGCGCACCGTATGTCCATGTAAAATACATACGCCTTGCCGCTATGAACCTTGTGGTGGTAGAGCATCGTGTGCTTGGCGGTGTACATGCAGCAGACCTTGCTGCAGTACGAGACTCCCTTTTTCTCATCCCTCGATCCGACGCACTGGATAAAGACCACGCTTTCCGGGACCTTGCCGTCCGAGGGCCTTTTTATCTCACCGCCCGTGGGCCCGGACGAGGAGGCGAGCCTCTCGAACTGCATGCCGCTTATGACGTCCTTGATCCTGCCGTAGCCGTACTCCCCGAAGCGCTCGTTGGGCATGAGCTGATAGCCGGTGGCGACCACTATGGCCCCGACCTCCACGGTCTCTATCCTGTCCTCCATCTTGAAGTCTATGCACTTGGGGCCGCACACCACTGCGCACACCCCGCACTTGTCCTTCTGTATCTTCGTGCAATTCGGCGCGTCTATGACCGGGACGTTGGGCACGGCCTGCGGAAAAGGCGTATAGATCACCTTGCGCCTGGCGAGCCCCAACTCGAACCGGCTCTCCACCTTGAACGGGCACTTCTCGATGCACTCCCCGCACCCGGTGCACCTCTCCTCGTCCACGTACTTGGACTTTCTCCTTATCCGGACGGTGAAGTTGCCGATATAGCCGTCGACCTTCTCCACCTCGGAGTACGTATATAGCTTTATGTTCTCGTTCAGCTCGGCCTCGACCATCTTCGGGGTAAGGATGCACTGGGAGCAGTCCATGGTCGGGAAGGTCTCGGAAAGCCGGGCCATGTTGCCGCCGATGGAGGGCTCCTTCTCCACGAGTATCACTTCCCTGCCGCCCTCGGCTATGTCGAGGGCCGCCTGTATGCCGGCGATGCCGCCGCCTATCACAAGCGCCTTTTTCTTTACGGGTATCTTTATCCTGTCAAGGGGCCTGTTCTTCTTGAGCCTCTGTATGGTCATCCTTGTAAGGTCCACGGACTTGACCGTGCCCACGGCCTTTGTCCTGTCGTGGTGGACCCATGAGCACTGCTCGCGGATATTCGTTATCTCGCACCGGTAGGGGTTGAGCCCCGCGGCCTCGCTCGCCTTCCTGAAGGTCTTCTCGTGCATGTGGGGAGAGCAGGCGGAGACTATGACGCCGTCGAGGTTGTTCTCCTTGATGGCCTGCTTGAGCATCTCCTGCCCCGGGGAAGAGCACATGAACTTGTAGTCGCACGCGTATACGACGCCCGGGAGCTTGCCCATCTCCGCGGCCACCTTCTTGGTATCGACCGTGGCCGCTATGTTGTTGCCGCACTGGCAGACAAAAACGCCTATTCTCGGCATGGTAAACCTCTATGGTTAAAACTCCTCAATTACGTCAATCCGAATTCTTTGCTTCCTCCCCCTTGACGGGGGAGGGCAGGGTGGGGGTGAATTAAGAGAGTGAACTCAACAGTTCGCCTCTAATCACCTCCAAAACCCCTTCCGTATTGTCTAACACCTCGTTATTCCAGAATCGCAAGATCTTAAAACCATTTTCCTTGAACCATCGGTCTCTCTTCTTGTCTTTGACCGAATCGGCATGTTGCCCGCCATCTACTTCTATTATCAATTTCTTCTCGAAGCAGGCAAAATCAGCGATATAATTTCCAACGGGAGACTGCCTTCTGAATTTAAACCCTTCGGCCTGTTTTAGTCTTAAATGCTTCCATAGCAACTTTTCCGCATCGGTCGGCGCTTTCCTTAAATTTTTGGCAAGCAGGGTAATCCTGGCCACAATCACCCCCACCCAATCCTCCCCCGTCAAGGGGGAGGAAAAAGGAACGGAACCTCAAATTTCTTATTTAAAGAAGCAATTCGTATCGTATTCAACGACTAAAATATCTTTTATTTCCAAAATACATTACAATAAACCCTTCTTCTTCAAAAACCCCAGAACGTCTTCCTTGTTCTTCTCGAAACCAAGAGTATTTATATCCTGGCCTAAGGCCAATCCCAGCGCCTGTGTGAAGTAGATTATCGGCACATCGTTGTACCCGGGGGTGTTCTGCACCACTCCGCCCTGGCTCTTCTCCAGATTATACTGGCATAGCGGGCAGGTCGTGACGATAATCTCGGCGCCGCAGGCGACCGCCGATGTCATCACGTTGCCGGAGAGCCTCTCAACTATCTCCACGTTATTCATGGCGAGGTGGGCCCCGCAGCACTCTATCCTGTTCGGGAACTCCACGGGCTCGGCGCCGATGGCCCGAAGCAGGTCCTCGAATATCACCGGGCTCTCCGCCCTGTCTATGCCGATGTCCTCGAACGGCCTAAGGAGCATGCACCCGTAGTACGCGCCGGCCTTTATCCCCTTGAGCGGCCTTTTCACGGCCTCCTTCACCTTATCAAAGCCTATCCTGTCCCTCAATACTTCGAGAAAGTGTATGACGTTTACGGAGCCGTCGTACTCCTCCTCGATAAAGCCGTTTATGACGCTCCTTTTTTCCCTGTCGTCCCTCAAGACCTTGTTCGTCCTCTTAAGGACGTTGTAGCATACGGAGCACAGGGTCGTGAGCGTGTCCCCCTCTTTGCGCGCATTGGAGAGCACCTTGGCCGGGGCGGAGAGGGCTATGAGGTTATCCGGCGTAAGCGGGAACGTCGCCCCGCAGCAGTTCCACTGCGGAAGCTCCGCCATCTCAAACCCGATTGTTAGCGCCGAGTCCCGCGCCGAGGCGTCGAAGCCCCTGGCTACCGTATTGAGAGTGCATCCTGGGTAGTATGGTATCTTCATTGTTTAATGTTCTGGAAACCCCCGGGTGTTTTCATTTTCAAGGGGCTTTTTTCAGCTTACGAACTTCCTGAACCCGCACACTATCGCCTGCTGCGGGGCCTTTTCAAGGAACCGGACAGGGATATCCGCGACCTTCGTCCTGTCCACGCCCTTTCTCAGGGTTATCTGCCTCAGCCCCTCGAGCACGCCGGCCACGCTTACGCCCTGCGGGCACCGCGATGAGCATTGAAGGCACCCAACGCACACCCACATCGAGTTGGCGGACATCACCTCATCCACCATGCCGAGTTGCAGGAACCTCATTATCTGGCTCGGGGGGACCTCCATGGCGTAGGCCACCGGACAGCCGCCGGAGCAGTTGCCGCACTGGTAGCATCTTTTCATGTCCTCACCGCTGACGCGCTCTATCAACCGGACTCCGGCCCCGTCTATATCGGCCTGAGAAAGTTTTAGCTTCATTCCATACCCTCTACGTGGGAATCAGCGGCGGCTATGACACCCTCCTGTACTTCTCAACACCCTGGGCGAAGAGGTCCCCGCCGTGCGCGTCGTTCGCCACTATGGCCGGGAAGTCCACCACCTCAAGCCTTCTTATCGCCTCGGGGCCGAGGTCTTCATACGCGACTATCTCGGCCTTCCTTATCGACCTGGCTATGAGCGCCGCGGCCCCGCCAACGGCGGCCATGTATACGGCCCTGTACTTCTTTATCGCCTCGATCACCTCTTTGCCCCGGCCGCCCTTGCCGATCATGCCCTTGAGCCCCAGTTCCAGGAGCTTCGGCGTATAAGCGTCCATCCTCCCGCTCGTCGTGGGCCCGGCGGAGCCTATCACCTGACCCGGTTTGGCGGGCGTGGGGCCGACGTAATATATTATCTGCCCCTTCAACTCTATCGGGAGCTTTTCGCCCTTCTCAATAAGCTCGATGAGCCTCTTATGGGCCGCGTCCCTCGCCGTGTATATCACGCCCGTTATCAGGACCTTGTCCCCGGACTTAAGCCTCTCCACGTCCGCGTCGGTCAACGGGGGGGTTATCCTTATCGGCTCTGTCATGACAGTATCCCTTGCTCCGTCTGGCGTGTATCCAGCCCATCCGTTATTGCCCTGACGGATAAGCCGTTTACGTTATTTAGATTACCGTCTCTTTATGCCTGTCCGCGTGGCACTGAATATTCAGCCCCACCGGCAGGCTTGCGATATGGCATGGGTAGGTCTCTATATGGACGGCGAGGGCCGTGGTCGTGCCGCCGAAGCCCATAGGCCCTATGCCGAGATTGTTGACCATATCGAGAAGCTCTTTTTCAAGGGCGTCGAGATCCGCATCCGGGTTCGCGCTCCCGACGGGCCGCAGGAGCGCCTTCTTTGCGAGCATGGCGCATTTCTCGAAGCTCCCGCCTATGCCCACGCCCACCACTATCGGCGGGCAGGGGTTGCCGCCGGCCTCGCTTATCGACTCGACGACGAATTTCTTGATCCCTGGGACGCCCTCCGCTGGCTTGAGCATCTTGAGCCTGCTCATGTTCTCGCTCCCCGCGCCCTTTGGGGCTATCTTTATCCTGAGCCTGTCCCCCTCCACTATCGAGGTATGGATTACCGCCGGGGTGTTGTCCCCGGTATTCACCCTCTTGAGCGGGTGGCATACCGATTTTCTCAGGTACCCGTCCCTGTAGCCCCGGCGCACGCCCTCGTTTATGGCGTCCTCAAGGGAGCCGTCGAGCTCGACCTCCCTGCCGACCTCCACGAAGAATACGGCTATGCCGGTGTCCTGGCACATGGGGAGGGACTCGCGGCGCGCTATCTCGAAGTTCTCGACTATCTGGCCGAGCACCTCTTTGCCGAGCGGGGACGCCTCCCTGACGCACGCCGCCTTCAACGCGGAGGCCACGTCCTCATCGAGGTCGTAGGCCGCGCTTATGCAGAGGTCCCTGACCTTATCCGTTATCTCTGAGGCCTTTATCTTTCTCAAGACGCAAAACCCTCAATGTTATTTATCCCTGCCACGCAACAATATCGTCCCGGACGTTACCGTTGCGGTTTTGCATATCGTCCATCAACCGATTTTGAGCTCCGCTATCAGTCCCTTGACCGCGGCAACCGACCCCATGAACGCCTTTTTCTCGTCCTCGTCGAGCTCCACCTCTATGATCTTTTCAGCCCCCCCGGCGCCCACCATCACGGGGACCCCTATGAATAGGCCGTCCACCCCGTACTGGCCGCTGCAGTAGGCGGCGCACGGGATGATCCTCTTCTTGTCCTTTATGATGGCCTCGGCCATCTCGGCCACGGCCGCGGACGGGGCGTAGTACGCGCTCCCGGTCTTCAGGAGCGCCACTATCTCTCCGCCGGCCTTTTTTGTCCTGGCGATGACGGCGTCCATCTTCTCAGGGCTCAACAACTGTGCCACGGGTATGCCGGAGACGGTAGAGTACCTCCGTAGAGGGACCATCTCGTCGGCGTGTCCTCCTATGACCATCGCGTGGACGTCCTCCACCGAGACCCCGAGCTCCATCGCTATGAACGCGCGCATCCTCGATCCGTCTAACGCCCCGGAAAGCCCCATTATCTTGCGCGGTTCCATCCCGCTCATCTTCCACGCGGCGTAGACCATCACGTCGAGCGGGTTTGTCACCACGAGGATGTGCGCGTTGGGGGAGTATTTTACCACCCCCTCCACCACCGACTTCAATATGCCTACGTTCGTGTTTATGAGGTCGCTTCTGCTCATCCCCGGCTTTCTGGGGATGCCTGCGGTTATCACGACGACGTCCGAGCCCGCCGTGTCCTTATAGTCGTTCGTTCCGATAATATTCGAGTCAAAACCCTCTACCGGGGAGGCCTCCATGAGGTCCAGGGCCTTGCCCTGCGGCACCCCCTCCGCTATGTCGAGAAGGACGACGTCTCCCAACTCCTTAAGGGCCAGCCAGAGCGCGGTATGCGCGCCCACATGACCCGCGCCGATTACCGATATTTTTTTCCGGGCCAATTCAGACCTCCTTAAAAAAGGTTTTATCCTGCACAGACCGTCTTTTATCCGGATTGCGCCCGTATAAAAAATGAAAAAAACAGGACGTGCCGGGGTTGCAAAAAGGCGTAATCGATGGCGCTCAGTATCTCACGGTTCGCTCTAACCGATGCATTGTATACAGTATACAAAAAATATTTCTCTGTCAAGGGAATTGTATACCCGGAATCCCCACTCCACAAGGGGCTTGCGAAGGTAATGACGCGGTATGAATCGATATGTCCGGCAAACAAATCAGTTGAAGCTCTCCTATGCCCAAGCTACGGGCTGGGCGCTCGCTATGCATGTTCACAAAGGAGTGTTCCGCCAAAGTGATAATGTCCTAAAATACCAAAGTAGAAATGTCCTAAGAGGCGGCGATAATATCTCTCTTTAATAAGGGAGGTAATCGTGGCTGGAGAGGACATTATAAAGATGAGTTTAAGGGAGCTTGCGAGGC
>JACRNN010000202.1 GCA_016234955.1 Deltaproteobacteria bacterium
ATGCCAAGCTCTTCCGGGGAGTACCCCAGGGCGAGCCCGAGCAGTTCCGTGAAGTATATCACCGGGATGCCGAACCGCTCCCCTTCCTTCTCCATGAGGAACTGGTTGTTGTCGAACTGCAGAAAACACGACGGGCAGCAGAGTATGAGCGCGTCGGCGCCCATGGACTTAAGCTCCTTCAATTTTATCCTGGCGAAGTGCAGGGCGTTTTCGTGCCTGTCTATCCTGTCCAGACCCTGTCCGCAGCACATGAGCTTGGTATTGAACTCCAGGCTTTCGGCCCCGAGCGCCCTTATCAGGTTATCGAACTTCTTCGGGTTGAGCGGGTCGTCGTTTTTGAGCGCGTGGGACGGCCTTATCATATGGCAGCCGTAGTGTATGGCAACGCGCATGCCGGAAAAATCCTTCTTTATCTTCTGTTTTATGCGGGATATCCCCACCGCGTCGTGGAAGAAAGGCACCAGGTGCCTTAAGCCGGCCTCCCCGGTGAACTCCCTGCCGATCTCTTTTAAAAACGAGTTGACATGGGCCTTCTCCCCGGGGTTGGCGTTGAGCTCGCTTCGCACGGTCGCCAGGTTTGAAACGCACCCGGTACACGGGCTCACGAGGTCGTACCCGAGCTCATCCACGAGAGAGACGTTCCTGGCGGCGGTCACCACGAACGCGCCGCGGTCGACGTTGTTTACCAGGGACTTCTCAGGACAGCATGTGAACCCGTCTATGTCCCTGTACGGGAGCTTGAATGCGTCGAGCACCGTTCTTGTCGATTTTTCAATAAACGGGAAACGGGTCTGTATGGTGCAGCCCCAGAATACCGCGAACTCCTTCATCTCGCTACACTTCCTTCCGCCCCTGTGCGGAGCGCTGAAAAAAACAGCGAAAACCGCTTACCCCCTGAGCGCTCCATTGGGATGGGCCTCAAAATACGACAAAGCCCGCCATATTGCCCGGGCTTCTTGAAGAAAGATTCCGATGGAACTCCCCGGACTTCTTGAAGCTCCCCGCGGCTTGCCGCGTGGAATCTTCGACATATAAGGAAGTATCTATTCCTATTCGCTCGCTTGACCCCTAATAGGTTGTTGAAAAACCCTCGGTCCGTTCAGGCTGTTCAAAAAGCTCCCGACCCACGCCACTTGGCGTGGGTGCCCCGAAGGCGTCAAGGAGCGAGGAATGAGGCGTATTTTGTCTATACGCCGCAGTGACGAGCGACGATGACAACGCAGTAGATGGACTTTTTCAACAGCCTGCTAAGCCCAAGCTACGGGGCTCGCGCTCGCTATGCATGTTCAAGAAAGATTCCGATGGAACTCCCCGGAACCGGCTCCGGCCCTCACAACGGCGGCGCCGCGTTTAATCTTAAAAACCCGCTCCTTGCGGCGCTGCACATCAAGGAGGCGTCAAACCCTGTGCCCGGCCTGCCACGGATGGCAGGCCGGAACCGGGTAAAAAAAGAAAAGCCGCTCAGGCCGGCACGCAGGCGTCTACAGGGCACACCTCGGCGCACTTCGGCTGGTCATGATAGCCTTTGCACTCGACACAGAGATTAGGGTCTATCACATATATATCGCCCTCGCTGATAGCGCTGACAGGGCACTCGGGCAGACATACTCCGCAAGCGACGCAATCTTCGGTAATCTTAAGAGCCAATGGAAATCACCACCTTCCGTTTTTGTTTTTGGACTGCGGGAACCATAAGCTTTTTTGTATACTGTATACTAACCCAGCTCCCGATAAAAGACAAGATTTTTTTTGCCTTCGGGTTTTTCGCCCCCTGGGGCTACGTTAAGGCCGCGATGGGCCGCCCTAAGGGGCAGGGGGCGCTTGATAACGTCCGAAGGACGGATAAAAAATCTCCGCCATTGATGGCGGAGAACCCTGATAGACCCTCAAAGGGGTCTGCCGCGTCGGCCACGTCCGGTTTGAGCGCCGTAGACCCGGCCATGCCGCATCGGCAGACCTGCCCCACCGTATCGGTAGACCCGGCCGCTCTGCATGGCCGCGGCCCGCCCGGCCGGAGATACGGCCCGCGGGGACCGGCTGATGGCCGGCCACAAAGGCCCCGTCCGGCACAGACCGTGAAGGAGGCCGGGGAGGAGCTACTTTTTGCCGAGTATGTCGCGTATGGTTTGCTTGAGCTCTGTCAGATCGGAAGATTTTATCACGTACGCGTCAGAGGCCCATGTGCCGAAGTCGTGCTTGTAGTGAGGGTAGGCCGTGCAGAGTATCACCGGGAGGTTTTTCCACTTCTCCTTGACCCTCCTCAAGACCTCGACCCCGTCCATGCCCGGCATCTTTATGTCAAGGAGAACCAGGTCTATGGAATCCGTCTCTATCTTGGCTATGGATTCCTCTCCGGATGCGGCAAGCTCGACGTCCCAGCCCTCGTCTTCGAGTTCCTCTTTATACAGGAGCCTGAGCCCTTCCTCGTCATCTACTACAAGGATCCTTTTTTTCATATAAAACCCCTTGCGCGATACTTTGAGACGGCCGTATACGCCTTATAAACCGCGCCTGTGATTGTCCCGGCGAAGCGCCGCCCGCCATGTGGCGCCTGACGACTCCCTTGAACATGCATAGCGAGCGCATAGAAATAGATACTTCCTTATATGTCGAAGATTCCTCGCAGCTTGGCTAGCGGGGAGCTTCAACCCATCTTGCAGTCGCACGTCATGTGGCGGCCCTATCACCCATTTTAATCCCTCTTACCGCCGGCGCGCGGCAGCTTTATGGTAAAGCTTACTCCGGCTCCCACCCTGTTGTCTATTTCGATCACGCCCCTGTGCCTCATCACTATGGAGTTCGTTATAGGCAGTCCGAGCCCTGTCCCGCGCTCCTTCGTGGTGAAAAACGGGTTGAATATGTGCCCTATATAATCCGGGTTTATGCCGCCGCCGCTGTCGGTTATCTTCGCCACCGCCGTCCCGTTGACGGCCGCGGTCTCAAGCTCAAGGGTCCCGCCCCTCTTTTCCATCGACTGTAACGCATTGGCTATGATATTGTCAAAAGCAATCTTCATCTGCTCCCTGTCCGCCTCGACCGGCAGTGGCCCTTCGTGGTAGCGCCTAACGACCTTAATCCCGAGGGCGCCTATCTCCTCCTCGAAAAGTCCGACCGCGTCATCGAGTATGTCGGTGAAGTCGTCGAGCCGGAGCTCCAGGGTCTGCTCAATGGACCTGACGATCCCGTTCATTATCTTCTCTATCCTGCCGACCTCGTGGATCATCAGGTCGACGTCCTTTACGTGCGGGGAATCGCCGCCGAGCTTTTTCTTGAGCCTGAGCGCGAAGCCGCCTATGCTCATCAGCGGGTT
>JACRNN010000203.1 GCA_016234955.1 Deltaproteobacteria bacterium
ACTTCCGTTCAGCGGCTTGGCGCTCCCCGTCTTTAAAGGCGGCTCATCCAGGTACACCCCACGGCTCGGGCTGAATCCGGGCGTAAAGTTCAGGAAGGTCTCGTTCGACGAATGGTGGCACAAGCCCGTCATCGTCGACAGCCCCAAGGGGGTGGACATTTCACGCCGGGAGATAGTGATATCGGTATCGAACACCTACCACGGAGAGTTCGACCCGAGGCTGAACAAGGCGTACAACGAATTGATACTCAAAAACCGCCTCGACTGGGTGGATGAGAGCGCCGCTGTCCCTGAAGAGCTCGTCGAGATAGAGTTTGCCGGCGCCAGGCATATCGCGTTCGAGTTGATAAGGTCGCTCGAAGAACAGACCCCGTATTATTTTTGAGCCCATCCGCCGGCCCTCCCGCATCTCCCCTTCAACAAGCATAGCGAGCGGATTCTCCGCAGCTTGCTGCGGGGAATTTTAACGTCCTATTCAGTTATCGGTTATCGGTTGTCGGCAAAAAAACGTCTTTATCCTTCACTGATAACTGAAAACAGATAACTGATAACCGAGATGGAGTTTATACGGTCAGACGCGGCATGCCGCAAAAACGCGGATAATTCGGATGTTTTTAGTCCAATACAAAATAACTAAAGGAATTCCGGTAGTTGCCGAAATAGATATTAATATGGTGTCGTATTATTTTTCTAAACAAAAGGAGGAGGAAATATCATGGCCCTTGAGTGGAACGACCGTTTTGCCGTAGGAGTGGATGAGATAGACAACCAGCACAAGGAGCTGTTTAAAAGGGTCAACTCCCTGGTGGATGCTATGACGCACAAAAGGGGCAAGGACGAGATAGCAGGCGTATTCAAATTCCTTGAGAACTACGTGATAGCCCACTTCGGCGTGGAAGAGCGCTGCATGGCCCGGTACAATTACCCTGATTCGGCCGTCCACAAGATCCAGCACAGCGAATTCATAAAGGCGTTCAACGATTTGAAGAAACGCTACGACGAGGTCGGGGCAAGCTCGGACGTTGTTGTCATGAGCAACAGCAAGCTCGGCGGCTGGCTCAGGACCCACATACCGGTAACGGACAAGGCCCTCGGCACGTTCATACTGTCGCTGAAAGCGGAGATCGGCAGACTGGCTGTTTAGCGGCCTCCGGTAGAAAAAACATTAACGTCGAAAGGTCGGCTTGAAGGCCGGCCTTTTTTCTTTGCCGCCGCGGGGAGCTTCCCTTGACTTGGCCGTTCAGGTCTCTTAAGATGTAGGTTGCCTGTAGGTGCCTTCGCCGGTCAAACGGGTGCTTCCATGTCCGAAGAAAAAAAAATCTCTACCGTCGGGGAGGCCCTCTCATGGGGCGTTGAGCGCCTCTCGAAGCACTCCATCCCCGACCCAGCCAATGAGGCCGAGTACCTCCTGACCCATCTCCTAAATTTCAAGAGGCATGAGCTTTTCTTGAACTCAGCGCGTCCGCTCGCCCCTGAGGAATCGCTCAAGTTCAGGGGGTATATACACAGGAGGTCAAGGCGGGAGCCCGCGCAGTATATCACCGGAGAGGTCGAGTTCAGGGACCTTAAGCTGAAGGTCACGCACGCGACGTTGATACCGAGGCCCGAGACCGAGCTTGTAGTGGATGAGGCGCTGAAGGCGGCCTTTGCTCATGGGCTGGATAAGAGGATGGCCACGATAATTGACCTGTGCACAGGGAGCGGCTGCATGGCGGTGGCCGCGGCAAAGGAGCTGCCGCGGGCGGCGGTCTATGCGACCGATATCTCCAACGAGGCCCTAACGGTGGCGGAGGGGAACGCCTTGAGAAACGGCGTGGGCGGAAGGGTCAGGTTCCTCAAGGGGGACCTCTTCTCCCCTTTCATGGAGGCCGGCATGGATGTCCTGGCCGACATCATCCTCTCAAACCCGCCGTATGTCGCGAAGGCCGACTTCGAAAACCTCGCCCCGGAGGTAAAGGACCATGAGCCGGCGGACGCCCTCTACGGAGGGATCGACGGGCTCAACTTCTACAGGAGGATAATCAGGGGGGCCCCGGACTATCTTCTGCCCGGAGGGTTTCTCATAATGGAGCTCGGGTGGGGCCAATCGGAACAGGTAAAACGCCTCGCCGAAGAGGACGGCTCTTACCGCGATATAGAGATAAAGAAGGACTACTCGGGTATAGACAGGATATTCGTGGCAAGGCTCAAATGAGCCCGTAAAGAATCGTGACATCCCTGCTCCACGTCCCATCAGCCGTCCCGTCGCACCCCCATCTATACAGAGCGTCATAACTTCGCATACCCGACCCACGCCGCTTGGCGTGGGTGCCCCGGCTCCTCGGCTCGTCGTTGCGGCGTATACAAAAATACGCCTCACTCCTCTTATTCTTGACACGCCGCCATAACAGGACTAATATCATCTAAAATATCCTTAAGTTCAAATCTTGTAACCTAAGTTACATAACGCGGAAGGCATACATAATATATTTTAGTGAAACCCTCGGTAGACGCGCCGCGGCCCGGACCAGATAAGCCGTCCTGGAGCAGGCTCCAGGGTGTTCTAAGCACGGCTTGCACGGCAAAGCTGTGGGGAATCAGCCACCGAAGAAAACATTAAAAATCCCTTCCGAGGAATATGAACGCGGGAGACTTACGATGATCAACACGGCAACCCCTGTCTCAGCCGGGCGGAACGAAGCAGGACCTGTCAAACAGGAGACTGCGGTGCAAATGGCCGCGGCAAGGACCGGGCCGAGCCTTGAATGGGCCATGGCGCTGACGGTCGTCCTGCTCGTCGCGGCCGGGGCCTACGAGAGCTACACCGAGACGCGCGCGCCCGGGTACAGCGTCCTCGGCGTCTTGCAGGCGCGCGGGTACCTCAAGGCATACCAGGCGGCATACGAGCCGGGCAAGGGCGTATGGCGGGCGCTCGGTTGGACCGGTTCGTCCATGATGGTATTGATGATGCTCTACAGCCTGAGGAAGAGGCTCTCGTTCATGAGGTCGCTCGGCTCGATGCGCCTGTGGCTCTCGGCCCATATGTTCCTCGGCATAATCGGCCCGGTCCTCGTCACGTTCCATACCACTTTCAAGCTCCACGGGATAATCGCCACAAGCTTCTGGTGCATGATAGTGACGGCAATCTTCGGGATACTGGGCAGGTATATCTATGTGCAGATACCGAGGGGGATATCCGGAGCCGAGCTCGGCGTCAAGGAGATAGACGCGGCGATAGCCGATATCGAGATGGAATACGGCAGGTATCTCGGCAGGGAAAGCCGGATAGGGCTTCTCGACGGGGTATCCCTGGCGCAGGGTGAAGACAAGGACAAAAGCGTCCTCGGAGCGCTTTTGCTCATGGTCAGGAACGACATATCCAACATCGTCAGCATAAGGCGCCTCAATAAGGCGCTCAAGAGCCGCTTCAACCTCGCGTCAAACGAGAGGAGGAGGCTTATCTGGCTGTTGAAGACCAGGGCCTCGCTCATAAGGCGCAAGAACCTGCTCTCCACTTCGCACAGGCTGCTCCACTACTGGCACGTTTTCCACATCCCGCTGGCCGGGGTGATGTTCCTGATAATGTTCCTCCACGTCATCGTTTATTACGTCTTCAGGACGCGAATTTAGGGGCGCACGGTAGACGCTTTTCACAGAATATTACGCCTTGATGCGGGGAGCCGGTTTTTCCATGAAATACGCCAATAGTTTTTTCGCCATCGCCATTGTCCTTATCATACAGACCGCGGCATGGGCCGCGGACGATATCGGCTCGCTCATCAATCCCGGCGACCTCGCGAGCGCCCACTCGAAATACGAAGGGATAAAGAACTGCACAAAGTGCCACAGGCTTAGAGGCGGCATCCCTGACAACAATTGCCTCGATTGCCATGAAAAGCTCGCGAAGCAGATAGCTTCGAGGCGCGGCGTACATGCGAAGTATACCGACCCCTGCATCAAATGCCACACCGACCACAAGGGCAGGGACTTCAAGATAATCTCCTTCGACAAGGACAAATTCGACCATGGCCGCACGGACTATCCGCTGAAGGACAGGCACGCCAGGGTCGACTGCGCCAAGTGCCATAAAAAAACCGGGGTATACGGCGGGCTCTCAACGGAGTGCGTCTCCTGCCATACGGACGCGCACAAAAAACAGCTCAGTGAGGACTGCTCCCGCTGCCACAACATAGCGGGATGGAAGGATACCGGGCGGTTCAACCACAACCTCGGTTCGGCCTACGCGCTCACAGGCAGGCATACCGACGTCAAATGCATAAAGTGCCATTCCCAGGGCCGCTACAAGCCGCTTGAGTACAAGAGTTGCAAGGACTGCCACAAGGACGTCCACAAGGGCCAGTTCAAGGACAGGACCTGCGAGTCCTGCCACAGCGTCAACGGCTGGAAGACCACCTCATTTGACCACAACTCAGCCGGTTACAATGGGTATAAGCTCGAGGGCAAACACCTGAAAACCCCGTGCGACAAGTGCCACCAGCAGGGAAAATTCAAACCGCTTGCCTACAAGACCTGCAAGGACTGCCACAACGACGTCCACAAGGGCCAGTTCAAGGACAGGACCTGCGAGTCCTGCCACAGCGTAAACGACTGGAAGACCACCTCATTTGACCACAACTCGCCGGAGTACAAGGGGTATAAGCTCGAGGGCAAGCACCTTAAAACCCCGTGCGCCAAGTGCCACCAGCAGGGCAAATTCAAGCCGCTTGCCTACAAGACCTGCAAGGACTGCCACAACGACGTCCACAAGGGCCAGTTCAAGGACAGGACCTGCGAGTCCTGCCACAGCGTAAACGGCTGGAAGGCCACCTCATTTGACCACAACTCAGCCGAGTATAAGGGGTATAAGCTCGAGGGCAAGCACCTTAAAACCCCGTGCGACAAGTGCCACCAGCAGGGCAAATTCAAGCCGCTTGCCTACAAGACCTGCAAGGACTGCCACAACGACGTCCACAAGGGCCAGTTCAAGGACAGGACCTGCGAGTCCTGCCACAGCGTCAACGGCTGGAAGGCCACCTCATTTGACCACAACTCGCCGGAGTACAAGGGGTATAAGCTCGAAGGAAAACACCTGAAGACCCCGTGCGATAAGTGCCACCAGCAGGAAAAATACAGGCCCGTAGACACTGCCTGCAAAAGTTGCCACGCAAAGGACGACACTCACAAGAACGAGCTTGGGGCGCTGTGCGACAAATGCCATACGGCCAATGACTGGAAGAAGACCACGCTCAGGCACAACACCCAGACGCGATTCCCGCTCATCGGCAAACATACGGATACGCCGTGCGAGAAGTGCCACACGAACAAGAGGTACAAATCGAAGGACGATAAGTGCGCCGACTGCCATAAGGACGTCCACAAGGGCAAGTTCAAGGAGGAGTGCGGTTCCTGCCACACCCAGGTTGACTGGGCGCCGAGGAAGTTCGACCACAGAAAGATGACCGGGTACGCCCTGGGCGGCGTGCACAACGACATACTCTGCGCCAACTGTCATACCGCGAAGGACGACTACAGGAAGGTAAACCGCTATTGCGGCCAGTGCCACGTCGACCCGCACCTGAACCAGTTCGGCATGATGGATTGCGAGAAGTGCCATGGACAGAGCTCATGGAACCCGGTGGCGTTCAGGCACAGCGGCACCGGCTTTCCCCTTACCGGGCAGCACCGCGCGGCCGAATGCTCAAGCTGCCACAAGAACCGCATCTACAGGAACACCCTAACGATATGCTACAACTGCCACGCCCAACAATACGCGTCCGCGCCGAACCACCTGGCGAGGTCGTACAGCAGGGATTGCACGCAGTGCCATGACACCTTCTTCAACTCATGGAACTTCAGCCACCGCTCCATAAACTCCGGCTGCTCCACCTGCCACCTGAACAGCAGGCCCTCGTCGCACACGGCCAACCCGACCATGTACCCGACCACCTGCGAGAGCTGCCACACCTCGACCACGACGTGGAGCGCGCACAGCCACATAACTGCGTCAACGGGGTGCGCCACCTGCCACCTGAACAGCAGGCCGTCGTCGCACACCGCCGACCCGACCATGTACCCGACCACATGCGAGAGCTGCCACACCTCGACCACGACGTGGAGCGCGCACAGTCACACAACTGCGTCAACGGGGTGCTCGACCTGCCACCTGAACAGCAGGCCGTCGTCGCACACCGCCGACACCGTGAAATACCCGATAACCTGCGAGTTATGCCATAATTCCACGACCACATGGACTTCTCACCAGCATACGTCCACGTCGGGTTGCTCGACCTGCCACATAAACGCAAGGCCCTCGACTCACACCGCCAACCCGACCAGGTACACCACCACGTGCGAGACCTGCCATAAATACCCCACGTGGACGTTCTCTCATTCAACGGTCTCCACCACGTGCTCCACCTGCCATTCAACGGACGCGCCCGCGGCGCACCTGACCTACAGCGCATACTTCGGCACGAGTTGCCAGAACTGCCATACGTACCCGGCATGGACGACGGCGACCATAAACCATTCCTCCTTCACCACGTTCCCCACGAGCCACAAGGGGTACTCCAAGTGCTCGGACTGCCATCCCACGCAGCAGTACAACAACGGCTACTGCATAGAGTGCCATACCGCGCACGGCGCCAAGGTGCACAACACGACCTCCAACTCCTCGTGCCTGGCCTGTCATCCGACCGGCACGGCAAAAAGATTGAGATGAAGAACGGATTGTTGACGCGTTCGATACGCGCGGTCGTTTTCCTCTTTGCGTTCTCCGCCGCGGACGCGCTGTGCTTCGAGCAGCACGGCATGGTGACGGTGGAGGACTACTACTCCAATGACTCCAGCTCCGCTTATGACGTGAACCTGCTGACGACAAGGGTGCGCCTGGACCTCACCAAGCTGAACGAATCAGGCACACTCTCGTTCCATTTCGACGGCAGGGAGAGGACCAGGCTCAGCGGGGACGGCTACAGCAGTTCCATCCCCGCCACCCGCATAGAGACGCTCGACCTTGAATACTCCGGCCAGTCCGTATGGTTTTCCACCGGGAGGCTCCGGCCAAAGGAGTTCCCTATGGAGCGCGTGGACGGCGTGGACTTCGGGGTGCGCGCATCGAATTACGGGCTCGGGGTCTTTGCCGGGATAAGGCCGAACCCGTACTCCGACTCCCTGAACGCCTCGTTCACCACAGCCGGGACTTACGTCTATTACCGCAAGGACACCCTTACCGCCAACCTCGCCTTCGCCCACGACGCCTATGACGGCGCCACGGACAGGGAGTACGTCTACAGCCAGGTCACGTACTTCCCGGTAAGCGGGGTCATGTTCCTCGGCATGCTCACGGCCGATATCGACCAGATCGAGAGCGGGGTGAATATCACCAACGGGATATTCGAGATCTCCTACAGGCCCGACGGCAAAAAGGGCATAGCCGCGGGCTTCAACGAGTTCAGGGCCACAAGGTACTACAGGTCCCTCAACTACGATTTCGTCGACAGCGGCCAAAAGTCATTCTATCTGAGCGGGAATTACAGGATGCTTGAGAGGCTCAACCTCTACGGCAGGGTGGAGAGGCAGTCAAGGGATTATCCGTCCCTGACCGGGGAGTTCAAGCACGCGTACGTCTATACGGCGGGGGTGAACGCGGACAACCTCGGCTCCTCGGGGGTCAACATGGACTTGAGCTGGACGCTCAACGACAGCTTCGATTCGAGGCATAACTACTACAAGATCGACTTCAGCCGCATGAGCTATGAGGTCCTCCAGGTCAACGTAACAGGGACCTACAGGCAGAACCAGTACGGCTACATCAACAGCGACAACGTCTGGAGCCTCGGCGCCTCGGGGATGCTCTTTATCGGCAAGAAGTGGACCGTCTACCTGTCGGTCGACCATGAGGACGGGCGCGAATACACCTCGAACTACGTGCTGTCCAGGCTGAGCTACAAGTTTTAGCAGGCTGCTGAAAAAGTCCCATCTGCTTTGTCGTCTTCGTCGTTCGTCACTGCGGCGTACAATACAAGTACGCCTTCCCATTGCAATTGTAAAGACGCAATGGGAGCCCTGCCTCACTTTCTCGGCTCCTCGCATCTGTAACTTTTTGAGCAGCCTGACGTTAAGCACTCCGTCAGGCGCAAGGCGGGGAGGCGCTTCATGCCTTCCCGTATTTCCTCTCTATCCGGACGCCGATGGACTTGAGAAATTCGTTCGGGAGTTCCCCTCCGGCGAATATGTATACGAAGTCGTTGTCAAGGTCCACGGCCCCCTGCGGCGCAACGAGTCTCACCTTCTTATCGAGTATCTCCGTGACGTTGGAATTGTATATGACCTTTACGGAGCCGTTGGCGACGGCCCCGTCAAGGCGCGTCCTGTTCGCCGGCTTTATCCTTGCCAACGCCTCGCCCCTGTACGAAAGCGTCACGCGGTTGCCGTTGCCGGAGAGGGCCAATGCGGCCTCAACGGCGCTGTCCCCTCCCCCTATGACGAGGATATGTTCGTTTGAGTGCTGGTCAGGGTCGAGGAGCCTGTACGCCACCTTTGGGAGGCCTTCGCCCTGCACGCCGAGCCTGCGCGGGGCGCCCCGCCTGCCTATGGCCAATACCACGCACCTGGACGTGTACTGCCCGGCCGAGGTGGTGACGTTGAGAGCCCCGTCGTCCTCTCTTATGCCGGTGAGCTTCTCGCCCGTCCTTATCTTTAGATTGGTCTTCCTGATGATGTCCATCCAGAGCCCCAGGAGCGCCTCCTTGCTCGTCTCCTTGAGCTTCACCTTCCCGTACATCGGGATATCGACAGGCGAGGTCATCACTACCTTGCGGCGCGGGTACTGGAGCACGGCGCCGCCGACGTCGTCCTGCTCTATAGTGATGAAATTGAGCCCGTGCTTGAGCGCGGCAAGGGACGCCCCGAGGCCCCCCGGGCCCGCGCCGGCTATCACGACGTCATAGGCCTGCCCGTCCCTGCGCCCCTCCTTTATACGCTCCGCGATGTACCCGACGGCCTCAACGCCCTGCGTTATGGCGTTTTTTATAAGGCCCATGCCGCCGAGCTCGCCGACGATAAATACGCCTTTTACGTTAGTCTCGAACTCGGTGGTCAGGAACGGGATGTCCACCCCCCTCGTCTCGGTGCCGAAGACCAGCGTGATGGCGCCCACCGGGCAGGCCGCGGCGCACGCGCCGTGTCCGACGCACTGGGAGGCGCTGATGATCCTGCCCTTGCCGCCTGAGAGGCCCAGGATGTCCTTTTCAGGGCAGGCATTCACGCACGCGCCGCTCCCGATGCATTTGGCGGGGTCGATGTGCGGATGGACCGAGAACGGCTCGTGGCTGCCCGTCTCCTTCGCCTTCACTATCTTTTTCTCCACCCTGCCGGACCTCCTCCTGTTGATGAGCAGGTAGAGCAGGACGGCCGCCGCCGGTATCAGTATGGATATCAATAGCGTCAGAATGGCCGCACCCCCGTCACTTTGCGTTATACGCCTTAATCGTGTATCGAAGCGTCAGCATCAAGGCTATGAAAACACCCCTGACTTAAAAACCAGGGGGTTTCAGAACAGTGAAAAAATGGAAAGCCCAAGCCGCGGGGTATACGTTGGGATTTACGCTCATAGCTTGCGAAGCCTGCTTGCCTGGATTATTCGCGAAGGAACCACCAAGATGATTATATGGCACAGTACGGTGCAAAATACCAGTAACATAAATCACATAATAGGCCGGAGATGCTTGCGAACAGGTCTTATTGAAAATGAGCGGCGGCCGGGCGCCTGCGGCAGAGGGCTGGCATATGGGGATGAGGGGCCTGGGGAGGTTTTCAACCTCCCCAAGCTTCTTGCGGGCGTAAGAGGGGGTAATCTTCTTTAAATAAAAGGCAGGGTACCTTCAGACTGGCGGCGACTGTTCCTTTATTGCCGCGGTTTTTGGGTGGGAACGAACCGGAATAGACCATATCCGGATAAAAACCCCATAATTTTCGGAATGTTAAAGCAAGGCCTCCATATACAATATAAGCATTTAGAGCAAACGGTTCTATGATATTTAACATTATACAGCCCCAACATTAAAATATAATTAGAAAATATCACAAATAGAACTAAATGTCAAATATTTGATACGCTAAAATTAAAATTTTTTGATTTTTTTTAAAAAATCTCAATTTTTACGCGTGATAAGCGCCATAAAGGCTCAAAAACAGGGGGGATCTGCCTTTTTCATGCTGAAAATTGAGCTCGATTATAGGGGTTGATCTGAGGTATGGGATGGTAAGCTACGGAAGTTACAGATAGAGAGGCGTCTGTTCTAAAAAGTACTGTCACAGTTCCGGGGTAAGCACCTCGGTTACCGATGTGATGCGGTCTTTAAGCGGGCCTTTCTTGGACCTCTTGCCGAGTTCAAGACTCGATACCACAACCCTGTTCAAGGACTTGAATCTCTTCCCGTCCCAATATCCCGATACCTGGTGTATCACATATTGTCTGCCTGACAGAGACCCGATATGGAGCATGACGTGCCTTTTGAGCGTTAAGAGCGTTATCCCCGGAGTTGCCGTCTTCAATGCGGCCGCCAGAACCCCCTTCGAATGCGCACCATCAAGCCGCGCCATGACGTTGCCGGAGTCGCCCTGGTCTCTTGAATTCCTCGGCAGTCTTATCCCGAAAGGCAGAAATACGTCCTTTATGAACTCCGAGCAGTCGCGCCGGCCGCCTCTGCCTCCCCAGCCGTACCCTTCCCCTATCATCCTGAACGCCTGCCTGATGACGTTACCCCTGGTATACGGCAGATATCCGGGGTGGACGTTGCCGCGCCTGCTTATGTAGGCCTCTGTCCAGACCAACTCCCCCTTTGGCCCCCTCTGAGGAAATCGTACAGCCCAGGGGCCGACGCTTTCTTCTCCGTTACCCCCGCTCAGATAGAGGACGGTGCCCATATCAACCGTCCCGACCAAGGTCTTAAGCGCCCTGTCTCCATAGACATTGACAAGGCTTCCGGTAACCGTCAGGAACGGTTCATCGGAGGGGGGCGTTACGTCCTCCCTGGTCCCGAATGCCACCGTGTCGATCCTTATCCAGCCCCTTACCGTGGGCGTTTGAAAAAAGCCCCATCTTTTATCGAGGCTTGTATGGAGGAGCGCCACCGGCTCGGCGGGAAAGACGGATGAATACTGGAGCGTGTCAAACCCGCTTCTTCCGGGCCTTTTGAGGACGGCCTCATCCGTTGGGAGCGCCCTCACGTCAGCCTCGGCCGCCACCACGCCGAACCTGACCCGGTTATATTCCTCCACTCCATCGAGGTTCAGGTTTACGGCAAGCCCCTCAAAAAACCGTTCCCTTATCCTGCGGCCTTTGGAGTCGTACCTTTTAACGGCAATATCCACGGGGACGGTGTCGTAGAGAAGCCGGCCGCGAAGCTCCGTGCCGGAAACACCTTCCGGCATGCGCCAGACTTCCGCCATCTGGCCGCTCTTTTTAAGCGTATCACTGTTGAGATATTCTATCTCCCGGCTGGAAAGGAGCACTCTGTCCGGAGACTCAAGCCTTGATATCCAGTATAAAGCGCTATCTATATTATGGTTGGAACGCGCAACGGAAAGCGGGGGGTAGATGACGATAAGCAGGAGTGCGAGCGTAGCTGAAGCCGCGGCGTATAATGCCCTCATTGGAATATCCTGGTAACGGCCCGGATTAACCATCACCACATATTATACCGCTTTATCAGCGGTCTTGCAACCTGAATCGACGTTAGGGACGGGCCCGGCGGCCCTAACGGTCATCTTGCCGGAAGCACGGCCATGGCGCGGGGGTTTCTCCAGAACTCTATCCTGTCGACCTCCTTTAAAGAACCTGTGTCGATAACCGAAATGGACCCGTCCGTGGCCCCGCCGCTGTGGTTGTTCACGAACAGGTACTTGCCATCCGGCGAAAGCGCCGATGAGGTCGGTTCCGTCCCTACGGGTATTTCCTTTATCAAGGTCCTTTTCTCAAGGTCCATGACCGAGAGGGTCTTGGACAGGGCGTTGGTGACGAAGGCGCGCACGCCGTCAGAAGAAAGGGTGATGTAGTTGGGTGTATTGCCGGCCGGGATGCTCCCCACGATTTCGCCGGAGGCTATATCCAGGACCGATACCCTGTCGCGGTTGGTGCACAGATACGCGAAGCGGCTTTTGCGCGGTATCATGATGGCCATCGCGCCGCGCGCATGGATGATGCGCACCCGCTCCATTTTTTTAAGGTCTATGACGGATATCTCATCGTCGTATATAGAGGTGATGTACGCGTAAGCGCTGTCATCTGTTATGGCCACGCCGGAGGCCCCGCGGCCCTCGGCCGGGCTTCCGACTACGGCGTTCGTGAAAGGGTCTATGACGGTGGCCTTTTCATCCTGGTTGTTGGCGACCACCAGGTACCTTCCGTCCGGGGTGAAATTCATGAAATGGGGATGCACCCCGGTCTTTATCCGCGCGGTGATTTTGCCTGATTTCACGTCAACGACCGCTATCTCGTCGCGCCCGCGGTTGCTCACGTACAGGAGCGACTTGTCCGGGGACGGGATGACCTCGACCGGATTGGAGCCGAAACCCATCACTATCCTGCCCACCTCCTTATGCGTGGCGCTGTCGAGGACGGCGACGTCTCCTTCGGAAAACCGGGCCACGTAGAGGTGATATCCCGCGGGCCCGGCCGCAAGGGCCGGGGCCCGCGGGAGGCACAGGAGCGCCATGACGATGTAAATAACTGTATTGGTGAAAATAATATGCCTCAATTGTTGTTGCATGTGTCCGTGGTATTCGCGGTCCCTGCGGCGTTGTTTAAAGAATGGGTGCAACTGTAGGTATAGTTCATGGCGCATGAATGGCAGTAGAGGTTGCAATTCATGTTCACGTTCACGGCCGAGTAGAACCACGCGGGCTTTGCAAAGCCGTTCGGGGTGACCACGTTAGGGGCGAAGTTTATCAGGTGCGAGTCCCCGTCCGGGGGCATGCTCCCCCCGCCGACATAGTCGGTGTTCGTGGCCTGTACGTTGCTGTGGATGTTATAGTGGCATGTCATGCAGGCCTCGTAGGTCGATGCCCACATCATGCCGCCCCCCTGCCCGTTCAAATGATAGGCGTGGAGGTTGCTCGGACTCATACCGTTCATCCCGCCGCCGCCGTTCATCATCCCGTTGCCATTGAAAAAGTTCGTGTTGTCGTTGTTGCCGTAAAAGGTGTTCCAGTCGTGGCAGTTGAAGCATAGCTTGAACCTGTTCTGGAACTCGGTGGTGGACGTGGGCGCGTTAAACGGCCTGCTCGTCGTGGGCAGAGTCCCGGTGAAGTAGTAGTCCCTCAATATCCTACGGTTGCCGTTGTCCGAGACCCCGGAATAAAAATTCAACGCAGGGGTGGCTATCTGGGAGCCGTGCGGGCCGACAGGGCTCGTCCCCGTATAGTTCGACGACACGTCGGTCGTCCTCAGGCTCGACTCGGTTATCGGGCCGGCAACCCCGCCCGCGGCGTTGTTATTGTGGCAGTCCGTGCAGTTTATCGTAAGGTTCCCGAGAGAAGTCTTGGCGGCCGCGGCGGATGAACAGTCAAGGGTGGAGAAGGCGCTCTTGTCGGTGCAGGCGGCGCCATTGCCGGTGCTTGTACAGTAATATTTAAGCTGCATGCAGAGCGCGAAAGTGGTGTTCTTGCCCGGAGAGGCCACAGGGTGGTAGGCGCTGTTGTATGACTGGTTCGGGCCGTATGTGGCGTCAACGCCGTTCGGGTCGAATTCCAGCCTCTTGTTGCTCATCCCCGGCGGACGCGTCGTCACCTGCGTCGGATAGACGTTGCCGTTGAAGACCTGGTTCCACGTGTTGCCGTGGCACCTGAAGCAGACCTCGTATATGTAAGGCTGCCTGTCCCCGGTGGCCGGATTGCGGGTAGTACCGCCTATGTCCACGTACCTCATCCCCTTGACCCTGCCGCCGTCACCGTCACCCTTGACCCCGGTCGGGGCCTTTATCGCGTGCGGGTTGTGGCAGTCGTAGCACTCCACGTGCTTCACCGTCACCTCTGTGTTCTCAGAGGCCGTGTGCCTGCCCGCGAGCGTCGTGTCATCGACCGGGTGGCCGCTACCCCCGGAGAGCGCCCTCTTCTGTATCTCGGTCTTGATGTCCCTCGTGGACGGCCCGTTGCTGTCGTGG
>JACRNN010000118.1 GCA_016234955.1 Deltaproteobacteria bacterium
GTTGTGGTAATAGCTCCCGTAATCCGGGTTCACCGACCTGTCTACACCTGGGCCGTTCCCGGCGTCGTATGGGGTAACGCCGTCGGTAGTCCCGCCCCCGTGCTTGACGTTAGGAAAGGCGCCGCTTGTTGCGGAGGCGTTCCTTATAGACCTTGAAAACAGGCCCAGACCGGCCAGAACGATGATTGTGACGAGTATGATTGAGTCTTTCTTGTTGTCCATAAGCGGCTTATTTTTTATCATACAACATAGATGCTGTCAATCCATTGTATGTAACGGAATAAGGAAAAAACCATACACCAATCGCCTGTCAGACCGTTTTTCTCCCTTAACATGCTGAAAGATATGATAATATGTTATTATGGAAAAAAATGATTCATATTGTATCGCCGGGTACGCCCTTGCGGCGACGTCGGCCGTTACCTTTTCGATAAAGGGGATCTTCGCCAAGATACTCTATTCTTACGGGCTGGACCCTGTGACGCTCCTGGCGCTCAGGTTCATGATAGCCATGCCGCTCTTCTGGGCGGCGCTCATGTACTTTCCGTCCGAAAGGGTCAGCCTGAGGGACTTCATAACACTGGTCTTAAGCGGCGTGATAGGGTTTTACGCGGCGGCGCTTGCGGATTTTTACGGGCTGCTCTACATAGACGCCTCTATCGAGAGGATAATACTCTACACCTATCCGGCACTGGTGGTGGTCCTTACAGCCGTATTCTTCAAGGAACGCCTCGGCAAAAGGAAGATAATATCGATCGCGCTCACTTACGCGGGGCTCGCACTGGCCCTGAACGTCTTTAGCGGCGGGCTGAGGGCGGACATGACAGGGGCCGCGCTCATACTCCTCTCCGCCCTCGTCTATTCCGTCAGCTACCTCATAACCGAGGTCTTAAGCGCAAGGGTATCGGGCGTAAAGATATCCGCGTACTCCACCACCGCCGCGGCATTCGCCTTCATAGGCACATGGCGCTTCAGCTACGTGCCGAGGGAGCCCCTGGTCTGGGCGTACCTCGTCCTCATCGCGTCGATTTCCACGTTCGTGCCGGTTCTCACCCTCGCGCTCGGGATAAAGAGGATAGGGGCGAGCAGGGCCGCCGTAGTGAGCCTGATAGGGCCGGTATCCACGGCGATACTGGCGTATCTCATCCTCGGCGAGAGGCTGAATATTATGCAGGGCGCGGGGATGTGTCTTGTGATCGGCGGGGTACTGATAATCTCTATGGCCAAGGGGTCATCGTTGAAGTCTGACGGGCGGGGATTGAAAGACGGGCAAGGGGGCGGGATTGCTCAATAATGCGCGGGCCGTCTTATCCATCCCCCTCGCGTCCTTGGCCGGCCTCGAAAATAAACCTGGCGAATTCCTTGTCCGTGCCGCCTATGTGGCGCGCGAACCAGTCACTAATCCTCCTCTGAAAATCCGCTACCGGCGCGGTGGAGGCCGAAACCTTGAGGTCGGACTTGAGCCTGCTGATATCCTCCATAAAGTCGGCATGCTCCCTGATATGCACGCCTGCGCCGGGGAATTTATACTTTTTCATCCCCTGCTCCTCGGCGTCGAAGTGGATGACGGAATACTCCCAGAGGAAGTTCAAGAGCCTGGCGGGTTCTTCCGCGCGGGGGCCGTGGTCCATTGCGTCAAGGAAGGCGTTGATCCTTTTCAAAAGCTCCCTGTGCTGCCTGTCCTGCCAATCAAGCCCGCTCTCGAATTTTTCGCTCCATTCTATCGACATCCCGGAACTCCCGCGCCGAACCCGATAACCGCCGCCTGGAAGACAATAGTTAAGGAACCTCTGATTAATTCGCAATAGCATGTCATTCTGAGCAAAGCGAAGAATCTCAACGTCTATAAAATCAATAAGTTACGAGATTCTTCGGTCGCGGAGTTTACACTGAACGTAGTGAACGTGCTTCCTCAGAATGTTGCAACAGCGGACGCCGGACGCGCCAATGCCCTGACGCGATCTTCCCCCTTTGCTTAAGGAGGAGTTCAGAAGCGTCCGCGCCGCTCGCGCTATGCATGTTCATCAAACAAAGTGGAACCGCGGGCAGTTTAGCGTCATGCCCGGGACAGCGTAGGGCACCCCTCGCTACAGCGTGCCACCCTTCTCAACATGAACCTCTTCATCAACCATCACCCCTTTCCTGCTTCTTCTTTAAGAATGGACCTGCCCCAAGCTCGGGGCATAAGCCCTCCTGAAGCTTCAATATATATTTTATCATATTTTCCGCCGCCGATGTTACCAAAATTGCAATCCTGAGAGGCGGGGAAAAGAAACGGGAAAGCAGAGGCATTACGCCGCTATTTAGGGGGCTTCGACATATGTGGTACATTAAAAGACACCTATGCGGGCAGGAACCTGCTGTCTATCCATCGCCTCAAAAGCTTCCAGGGCTTGGATTTGACCTTGCCGTAGACCCAGCCGTAAAACTCGGCGCCGGTCTCTTCCCCGCGGATGACGTTGTAGTACCTGCGCATTATATCCGGGTCTTTCTCGATGATGCTGTACCAGAGCCTCTGATGGTTATAGACGAGGTTGCTCAACTTTCCGGCGGCCTTGAACTCCGGATATATTTCCTTCTCGAGCCACGCCTGGTAAGGGGCCAGATCGGCCGAGCCCGACCTGCAACGCTCTATTATCACGTCCGCCGCGGCGTGCGCGGTCCGTATGGCGTAATATATGCCCTCGCCCAAAAACGGGTCGACGAGGTGGCCGGTATCTCCCGCGAGCAGAACTCTGCCTTTAACCGACGGACCAGCGCCGTCATAGAACGTCGGCACCGTCCAGCCTAACCTGCGCTCCACTTTAAGGCCCTCGAGCGCGAAGTGGCTCGATACGAAGTCATTGAATATCTCTTTTATCCTTCCGCCGTTCTTTACGGCGTCCCCCGCTATGCCTACGGATAAGAACTTCTCCTTGGGGAATATCCAGCCGTAACCGTTCGGGACGCCGCCGAAGTCTATGAAGAGCCTGCCGGTAAAATCCCTCCTGCCGCGGTCGTAAGGCACTTCAGCCGTAATAGAGACGGCCGCCTTCCTCGGGTCGAGCTTGAAGTACTCCCTGCCCGTTAAGCCGGAAACCCCGTCCGCGCCGACCAAAAAGGAGCCGGTGTGGCGCTCGCCGTCCGCGCCCGTAACCGTAACCGAGTCCCCGTTATCCTTTATGCCCACGACCCTGAACCCCTCGACTATCCGCGCGCCGGCGTCCTTTGCCTTCAATACCAGGTAATGGTCGAACCTGTCGCGCATGACGTTATATCCGACCACACGGTCGGACATTATGTCCATCTTCCTGCCGGACCTGTACGTGAAGGTGGCGCCGTATATCGAATCCTCCACGACGCTTTTTATGTCGAAGTCGAGTATGCGCTCTATCTTGGTGGAGATGCACCCCCCGCAGGACTTGTAGCGCGGGAACCGCGCCTTGTCGAGGGCGAGCACGTTGAGCCCGGCTGACGCGAGGACGCGGGCGGCTGTCGCCCCGGCCGGCCCGAGGCCGGCGACTATCGCGTCAAACCGCATTACTCCCTCTCCTTCTCTACGCTGTATTCCATGGTCTCGCCCCAGAAGCCGGTCTTTCGGAGAGACTCGCTCTCCCAGCGGAGTATCTTCAAGTGTCCCTTCTCCATTTCAAGTAGCTTTGTGAGGACGACCTTCTCATCGGCCCCGGCCGCTTCCTTGAGAAGCCTTGAGTAGAACTCCACGGCCGCCTCCTCTATCTCGATGCCTATGGACACGGCGTTCAGGTCGGTCCGGTCGGCCCCGAGCCTCTTTACGAACTCGTTCTCCTCCGGGAATATCGGCAATCCCTTCTGGGCGAGCGAGGCGCCTGTCTTCAACGCCTCCTCATACCCGACCCACCCGGCGCCATGCTTGAGCGAATCGGATATATTGGAAATGACCATTATATGGGTAAGCTCGTCCTTGGCGAGGTTTGTAAAGACCGCCCTGCCCCTGGCATCACCCGCATAGGCCGCCGCGGTCGTGTAGAAATGGTAGCCCGCCACCTCGGTCTTGTAAGCGATGTTCAACTCATTGATTGCCTGCGTTTTATTGGACATCTCCCCTCCGGTCTTCAATATGGATTTTACGAACCTTTTGCCGAAGACAATGACCCTGAAACCGCGGCCCTACCTCCTGCCTGAATCAGTCCTGCCGGCCTTCTCCACGTCGTGTTTTTTCTCAAGGGCCTCGGCCCTGATCTTGTCCTCGCACGCGTGGCAGATGGTAGTCTCAGACTCCCTGCCGCATATGGAGCAGATATGTTTTTTCTCCTTCTTTCCCTTATCTTCCCTGGTCTCAACCATAGTCCCCTCCGTCAAAATTTCTATTTCTTCCATCTGTCCGATGCGGCATATGAACCACCCCAAAGCTTGGAAGCCCCAGGGGTTTCAGAACGCTAAAGACGTGAAACCTCCCCGGCTTCAAGACCCAAGGGGGTTGCGGAACGTTAAAAAATAAATGGAGTTGAATATTAACATAAAAAAGGGGTTTGAAAAAGGAAAAAATGAGCCTCGGGCGCGGCCCTGTGGGGAGGATGGACGCTACGCCCGATGATGGAGGTACGGGCTCATCTCCTTGAATGAAAAACCGCTCAGGCGGGGCGCTGCCGCCCCTTTATGCTGGATGAGGACCTTGAAGTCGTCCCCCATGCCTCCTGGCATGATGAGCCCCTTTATGAACTGGTTGTGCCTGAGCTTCTCCGGGTTCGCCGGGCCTGGGCCGGTCATGTCCTCAAGCTCCTCGATTATCCCGGCGCCGATGAGGAAGTTCTTCTGCGTGGTAAACCCGGTCACATCGAGCCCGGCCTTCGCCCCCGCCCTTGCGAGCGCGGTGAAGTCGATATGCGCGGTGATGTCCTGCGAGCCGATGTTGACGTAGGGGTTGTCGCCGACGGTATGCCTGAAGTGGCAACGGAGGGTCCCGCGCATCCTCTCAGGCGCGTAGAGGTCCCTTGCCGGCCATCCGTAATCTATAGTCATCACGAACCCGGCGTCGAGCAGGCTTGAGGCCCCGGCTATCCACTCCAGGGCCTTCAGATTGACCTCGGCTCTCTGCCCCGCGGCAAGCTCCACATTCAAGTCCCTGAAGTACCCGGCAAGGGCGGGGGTGGAAGGTTCCGCGACGATATCGACGAAACCGGAGCCGTCAAAACCGATATAGACCTCCTTGAGCCCGGAGGCGTCGCGCACGACCCTGTGGACCGGGAAGCTGTCGATAAGCTCGTTGGAGAGCACGCAGCCCTTGACGCCCTTGTCGAGGTCTTTAATATCGGCGTGCCAGGAAACACGGCCGGCGGCGGCTTGCCTGAGGTTCGCGTTCCTTTCAACGAGCCTGACCTTGATAGCGCGCCCGAGGTCGGGGAACATTACGTCTATGGCGGAGAGTATCCCCTTTGAGAGCCATCCGCGCCCGGCCCCGGCCTCTATAAG
The DNA here is from genome assembly GCA_016234955.1 of Deltaproteobacteria bacterium. Classification (GTDB taxonomy): domain Bacteria; phylum Desulfobacterota; class GWC2-55-46; order GWC2-55-46; family GWC2-55-46; genus JACRLF01. The sequence continues at coordinate 5,431 of JACRNN010000118.1, forward strand.
CTCAAACCCCGGCGCGGAGCCGAGACAGGTCCACATCTCGTGGACCTGCCTGGCGATAAGCTTGCTGAAGACAGGGCCCATGTCGAGGTTCGTGACGTAGTCGCCGTTGCCGCCCCATACGCCGGAGGGCCCGGTATAATACCCGCCGTCCGGCCAATAGAGGGCCGTCTCCATGAACTCGGCGAAGGTTATCCTGCCCTTCGTTCTTATGCGGTCTATTATCTCGCGCTCGGCAAGGGATGCGTGAGAAGAGGCCCGGGTCGCGCCCCCGGGCCTTCCGGGGTCAGGCATTGACTACCTCTACGAAAGCGTCGCTCGGGGCGTAACATATCGGACAGACGTCCGGTGGGTATTCATCCTCATGTATATACCCGCACTCGACGCAACGCCACTTCTTCATGCTCTCACCTTCATTTTGACGGTTGAAACAATGCCTTTACTTTCTTATGCCCAGCGTCGTCTCCCATATATCGGCATGGCCCTCTTCATCCGTGAGTATCCCCTCGAGCATAAGCCTGGTCGTGGAATCCCCGAGGTCCGCACAGAGCTTTACGTGTTGCTTGTAGCGCGCGATGGCGTCGTTCTCGCCCGCGAGGTCCTCCTTGATCATCGACTTGAGGTCGCCGCCCCTCTTTATCTCGGTCGGCTTCTGCACCGGCACGCCCCCGAGATAGACTATCCTCTCGGCCAGCTTCTCCGCGTGCCCCATCTCGTCCTTGGCTATCTGCTTGAAGATATCTATCACCGCCGGACTCTCTATCCCCTCGGCCTCATAGTGATGTCCCATGTACTGGATTATCGCTGACAGCTCGTACGCCCTGTCAAGGTTCAGACTGTCGATTATCTTCTTGGTGTTCTCATCGTTCTTTGCCATCAACCACCTCCGTGTTTTTGTTTGCGGATTTATTGGGTGAAACGGCCATTGTACCCGCTTTGCCGTCCGCCTTGAAGATTCCCGCGGGGAATCTTCGACATATTAAGGAAGTATCTACTTCTATTCGCTCGCTTGTCCCCGCGGCTTGGGCTTAGGCGAATGCGCTCGCCATGCATGTTCAATAAAGTAATCGGGGGCGCCATGGGACCATGGGTGTGATTATATACCATAACCGCCCGATTGTCATGGATGGCATGGTTTTTCATCGAAGCTCACCGCAAGCCGGGCCCCGCTCAGTTGACTCAAAAAAAAGGCCCCCATCTGTACAGATGGGGGCCTTTCCGGTTCTGGCGTGATTACCTGGGGATCACATTTACGGCTTTTGAACCCTTCGCGTCCTTTAGTATCTCAAACTCGACCTGCTGGCCTTCTTTGAGTGTCTTAAACCCATCACCCTTTATGGATGAGTAATGGACAAAGAGATCCTCGCCGGATTCCCTTTCAATAAACCCAAAACCCTTGGACTCATTGAACCACTTCACGGTACCTGTCGGCATCGCACAAAACCTCCTTTCTGAATTTTATAAACCTTGAGGTTCTGCGCGACCCGCTTTTCCGGGAAACCGCTTAACAAACCTGCTCAAGCTTATTGCTCAAGTTTAGACTAAAAATACGAAGGTGTCAACAGATAAATTTCAACTGGTCAAACGTAAAGGCGGGATGGATGGCGGCCTCCCTCACGGAGACGCTTCCGGCGACACTGACGGATAGGGTAGCGAGGGTGGAGCCGCTCTGGATTCGGTGAAACCGGCGCCCCTCAATTGTCGTTGCAGGTGTCGGTCGTCCCGTTGCTGATGGCATGGCTGCAGTTGTATGAATAGGTCATGACAACGCCGTGACATTGCAGGTTGCAGTTCATCTGTCCGCTTGAATAGTACCATGTCGGCTTGGGGTAGCTGTTGCCCGTAACGACGTTGGGGGCGAAGTTTATCAGGTGAGTATCCCCGTCCGGGGGCAGTCCCGGGCCGGCGTCGTAACTGGTGTTCGTGGCCTGGACGTTGCTGTGTATGTTATAATGGCACGTCATGCAGGCCTCGTATGTCGATGCCCACATCATGCCGCCCCCCTGCCCGTTCAAATGATAGGCGTGGAGGTTGTTCGGCCCCATGCCGCCGCTATTGTAAAAGTTCGTGTTGTTGTTGCCGCCGTAGAAGGTGTTCCAGTCGTGGCAGTTGAAGCATAGCTTGAACCTGTTCTGAAACTCCGTAGAGCTCGAAGGCGCGTTAAACGGCCTGCTCGTCGTCGGCAGGGCGCCGGTGAAGTAGTAGTCCCTCAATATACTCCTGTCGCCGTTGTCCGAGACCCCGGAATAAAAGGTCAACGCCGGCGTGGCTATCTGCGAGCCGTGCGGGCCCACGGGGCTTGTCCCCGTATAATTCGACGACACGTCCGTGGTCCTCAGGTTCGACTCGGTTATCGGGCCGCTCACACCGCCCGCGGCGTTGTTATTGTGGCAGTCCGTGCAGTTTATCGTAAGGTTCTGTAGAGCAGTCTTGGCGGCCGCGGCGGATGAACAGTCAAGGGTGGCGAAGGCGTTGTTGGTGCAGGTGCCATTGGTGGTCCCTGTACAGTTATATCTAAGCTGCATGCAGATAGCAAGAGTGGTGTTCTTCCCCGGTGAGGCAACAGGGTGGTACGCGCTGTTGAACGCCTGCACGGGGCCGTAAGTGGCGTCAGTCCCGTTAGGATCGAACTCCAGCCTCTTGTTGCTCCTGCCGTCGGGCCGGCTCGTGGTCTGCGTCGGATAGACGTTGCCGTTGAAGACCTGGTCCCACGTGTTGCCGTGGCACCTGAAGCAGACCTCGTATATGTAAGGCTGCCTGTCCCCGGTGGCCGGGTTGCGGGTAGTACCGCCTATGTCCACGTACCTCATCCCCTTGACCCTGCCGCCGTCACCGTCACCCTTGACCCCGGTCGGGGCCTTTATCGCGTGCGGGTTGTGGCAGTCGTAGCACTCCACGTGCTTTACCGTCACCTCTGTGTTCTCAGAGGCCGTGTGCCTGCCCGCGAGCGTCGTGTCATCGACCGGGTGGCCGCTACCCCCGGAGAGCGCCCTCTTCTGTATCTCGGTCTTGATGTCCCTCGTGGACGGCCCGTTGCTGTCGTGG
>JACRNN010000119.1 GCA_016234955.1 Deltaproteobacteria bacterium
GCCTGAGGTATACGAGGGCATAGTGGAGATAAAGGGCGCGGCCAGGGAGCCCGGCGACAGGGCGAAGATAGCGGTGGAGTCCCACAACTCGGACGTCGACCCCGTAGGGGCGTGCGTGGGAGTAAAGGGATCAAGGGTCCAGGCCGTAGTCCAGGAGCTCAAAGGGGAGAAGATTGACATAGTGCACTGGGCGGACGAGCCGGCGGTATTCGTCAAAAACACGCTCTCCCCGGCCCAGATATCCAGGGTGATAATGGACGAAACCGACCACACCATGGAGGTGATAGTGCCGGACGATCAGCTCTCTCTCGCCATCGGCAAGCGCGGGCAGAACGTAAGGCTTGCCGCCAAGCTCACGGGGTGGAAGATAGACATAAGGACTGAATCCGAGGTCAAGTCCGGCAGGGAGGGGCTCTCTCCGGAAGAGGCGCTTCGTAAAGAGATGGAGGCCGTCGATGAAAAGGAGAGGGTGGCGCGAGCCGCGGCGGCAAATGAGATTGCAGGGCTGACCGGCGTTGACGTCGAGGTGGCGCAGGCCCTTGTCAACGCCGGATACGACTCGGCGGCCGGCCTCGCTCAGGCAACCGTCGAGGGTCTCCGCGCCATAGAGGGCGTCGGCGAAGAGAATGCGCGGCGTATCCTCGACGCCCTGAAAGAGAGGTCCGGCGGCGGTTGATGCCTCTGAGGACCTGTATCGCCTGCAGGAAGAAGGCTGAGAAAGCGCGTCTGGTGAGGCTGGTTGCCGGCGGCGGGGTCCTGAGGTACGACAGGGACGCCGTCCTTGAAGGCAGGGGGGCTTACATATGCCCGGATAAGAATTGTCTTGCCGGGGCGTATAAAAAGGGCGCGTTCCAAAGGGCTATTAAGACAAAGGCCGGCCTCCCGGACATCGATGCGCTATGGGTCGAGATAGAGGACGGTTCGAAATCCAACAAAACAACAAGGGCGGCAGATAAGACCGCGCCCGCTTCAAAAGGCGGTTAATACATTTGAAAATGACAGAAACAAAAAAAGAAAAAGATACTACGGCCATAGAGGAAAAGAGGATAAAGCCCTCGGTGATACGCAGGAGGTCGGCCCCGAAGCCCGTTGAGGCGGCTCCGGAGCCGAAGGTCGCGGAAGCGGCCCCTGTTGTACAGCCGCCTGTCGCGCAGCCCGCGGCGGTTGTTGCGGCGCCTGAGGCAAAGGCCGCGGTCCCGGCCCCGGCGGTCAAGGAAAAGGAAGAGAAGAAAGAAGAGAAAAAGCCGAGGGGGCGGGTGCGCGCCGGCGCCGAGAGGAAGGAAAAAGAGGCTGTAGCCAAGAGGGCGGCTCCCCGGAAGGTGCGCGAGAAGACGGCGGCCGAGATACTGGCCGAGCTGAAGGCGGAGGAGGCCGAGGAGACGGCGGTCAGCGTCGCGGCCGTTGAGGAGGTTGCGGCCGTCCCGGCTGAGAAGACGGCTGTAGAGGCGCCCGCGGCTGAGGCCGGGAAGGCCGAGGAAAAGCCGGCGGCGCACCATAAGGAAGTAAAGGTATTTGAAAAGGAGACGGAGCTCAAGAAGTTCTTCAAGCGTCCGGCAAAGAAGGACAGGCACGCCGCCAAGGATGCCGCTTACGCGAAGGGCAGGGCCCAGCAGGCCCGTCCGATGAAAAAGACGGAAATAACGGTGCCCAAGGCCGCCAAGAGGGTCATAAAGATAGTAGACGCGATAAGCGTGGCCGACCTCTCCCAGAGGATCGGCGTGAAGGCCGGGGACCTCATCAAGAAGCTCATGTCCCTCGGCATAATGGCCACGGTCAACCAGCTCATAGACATAGACGCCGTAAGCCTCGTGGCGCAGGACTACGATTACGAGGTCGAAAGCGTCGCGGTACAGGAAGAGTCCCTCATCGAGCCGGGCGCCGGGGAAGAGGCCGGCGAGGAACTGAAGCACAGGGCGCCGGTCGTCACGGTCATGGGCCACGTCGACCACGGCAAGACCTCGCTTCTGGACGCCATAAGAAAGACCAACGTCGTTGAAGGCGAGGCCGGAGGCATCACCCAGCACATAGGCGCCTACCACGTCCACCTCGACAGGGGGGACGTGACCTTCCTCGACACCCCGGGCCATGAGGCGTTCACCGCCATGAGGGCGCGCGGGGCCAAGGCCACGGATATAGTCATCCTCGTCGTGGCGGCGGACGACGGCGTCATGCCGCAGACCATAGAGGCCATAAACCACGCCAGGGCCGCGAACGTGCCGATAATAGTGGCCATCAACAAGATGGACCTCCCTCAGGCCGACGCCAAGAGGATAAAGCAGGAGCTGACGCAGTACGGGCTTGTCGCCGAGGAGTGGGGCGGAGACACCATTTTCATGGAGGTATCGGCCAAAAAGAGGATAAACATAAAAGAGCTCCTCGAGATGATACTCCTGCAGTCGGAGGTGCTCGAACTCAAGGCCAACCCGGACGCCGGCGCCAAGGGAGTGGTCGTGGAGGCCAAGCTCGACAAGGGCAGGGGGCCGGTCTCCACCGTGCTGATACAGAACGGCACGCTCCGGGTGGGAGACGCCATAGTCACGGGCATCCACTACGGCAGGGTAAGGGCGATGATCAGCGACTGGGGCAAGAGGATCAACGATGCCGGCCCGTCCATGCCCATAGAGATACTCGGCCTCTCGGGGGTGCCGCAGGCCGGAGATACCTTCGTCACGGTGAAGGACGAGGCCACCGCCAAGCAGATAGCCGCCATCAGGCAGAGGAAGAGCGTGGAGAAGGACAGGATGAAGACCGCGAAGGTCAGCCTCGAAGACCTCTACGACAAGATAAACAGGGGCGAGGTCAAGGAATTGAACCTCGTCATAAAGGCCGACGTGCAGGGCTCGATAGAGGCGCTCAAGGAGACCCTCGGCAAGCTCTCCACCGACGCCGTAAAGCTCAAGGTCATCCACAGCGCCGTCGGAGGGATAAGCGAAGGCGACGTCATGCTCGCCTCGGCCTCAAACGCCATAGTGATAGGCTTTAACGTGAGGCCGGAGTCCAAGGCCCAGTCCCTCGCCGAAAAGGAGAGCGTGGATTTAAGGCTCTACACCGTCATCTACAACCTCGTGGACGAGATAAGGAACGCCATGGAGGGGCTCCTCGCCCCGGTGGTGAGGGAAGAGGCGCTCGGAAGGGCCGAGATAAGGGACGTATTCCGCATCACCAAGGTGGGCCCGGTCGCCGGGTGCTTCGTGACCGACGGCAAGGCCGTCAGGGGCGCGAAGGTGCGCCTGATAAGGGACAACGTCGTCATCTATGAGGGCAAGCTCGGGTCGCTCAAGAGGTTCAAGGAGGACGTGAAAGAGGTCGCCTCCGGCTACGAGTGCGGCATGACGATAGAAGGGTACAACGACATGAAGGCGGGCGACGTAATAGAGCTCTATACGCTCAGGGAGGAAGCCGCCAAGCTCTGAGGCCGAGGGCTTGACTCCACACGCCCGGCTCAAACCGATTCACACGATTTTTTATGGTAGTAGGAATATGCAGGATAAGCCTGCTCATCCACGACAACGATTCCCTCAAGGGGAAGAGACAGGTCTTAAAGAGCATCATAGAGAAGGTCAGGAACCGCTTCAACGTCTCCATAGCCGAGGTCGGGGACAACGACCTCTGGCAGAGGGCTACCGTCGGGGTCTGCGCGATAGGCAGCGACAGGGCCCACGTCAATTCGGTCATAGACAAGGTGCTGGACTTCATAGTTGGGCTCCATAGGGCCGAGGTGCTGGACCACGGCATAGAGTTGATAAACCTTTAGCGTTTCCTTAGCAGGCTGTTGAAAAAGTCCATCTACTGCGTTGTCATCGTCGCTCTGCTACGGCGTATGGACAAAATACGCCTCATTCCTCGCTCCTCGACGCCTCCCACGCCAAGTGGCGTGGGTCGGGAGCTTTTTGAACAGCCTGAACGGACGCGAGGGTTTTTCAACAACCTGTTAGGGTATGATTCCTCGAAGCATGGTTATGGATTACAAACGTTCCGACAGGGTAGGGGACCTCATAAAAAAGGAAATAGCCTCCATGATAATCCAGGGGGAGATAAAGGACCCGCGGATAGGTTTTGTGACCATCACCCACGTGGAGATGACGCCGGACCTCAAGGAGGCGAAGGTCTATTTCAGCCAGATAGGGAGCGCCGCGGAAAAGGAAAAGAGCCGCAGCGGCCTGAACAGCGCGAGCGGCTACATCAGGAGATACCTTGCC
>JACRNN010000120.1 GCA_016234955.1 Deltaproteobacteria bacterium
AATAGAGGCAATGGCCTGTTCACTTTGCTGGCTCAAAACCTCTGTAATTTAGTGCCAGAACTTTTATAATCACCTAATTTTTTATGTTCAATAAAATTCTTGTGGCGAACCGCGGAGAGATAGCGGTCAGGATAATAAGGGCTTGCAAGGAGATGGGCATAAGGACGCTCGCGGTCTATTCGCAGGCCGACAGGGACTCGCTCCACGCCAAGTTCGCAGACGGCGCGATATGCATAGGGCCTGCAAAGAGCGCGGAAAGCTACCTGAACATCACCTCGCTTATAAGCTCGATGGAGGTGGCGGACGTAGAGGCGGTCCACCCCGGGTACGGCTTCCTGGCGGGGAACGCCGGGTTTGCCGAGGTATGCGAGAAGTGCGGGATAAAGTTCATAGGCCCCTCCTCCGCCGTCATGAGGCTGATGGGCAACAAGGTCCAGGCCAAGAAGATCGCCGAAGAGATCAAGGTGCCGGTGCTTCCGTGGAGCAACCGCGCCCTGAGCGATGAGAAGGATGCCCTCGAGGTATCGAGGAAGATAGGTTTCCCGGTACTTATAAAGGCCGCGAGCGGCGGCGGGGGCAGGGGCATGAAGCTCGTGCATACCCAGGCGAGCCTTGCAAGCGCCTTCAACATGGCGAAGATGGAGGCGATGTCGGCGTTCGGGGACGCGGAGGTCTTTATCGAGAGGTTCTGCGAACTGCCGCGCCATATAGAGATACAGATAGTCGCCGACGAGCACGGCAACGTCATACACCTCGGGGAGAGGGAGTGCTCGATACAGAGGAGGCACCAGAAGATACTCGAGGAGTGCCCGTCCCCGCGGGTGGATGCCCGTCTGAGGCAGAAGATGGGGGAGTCGGCAGTGAGACTGGCCAGGGGCATAGGGTACACTAACGTCGGGACGGTCGAGTTCCTGCTCGATAAGGACAAGAACTTCTACTTCATGGAGATGAACACCAGGATACAGGTCGAGCACCCGGTGACCGAGATGGTGACCGGGGTGGACATCGTCAAGGAGCAGATAAACATCTCGATGGGCCGGAAGCTCTCGCTCAAGCAGAAGAACGTGGCGTTCAAGGGCCACAGCATAGAGTGCAGGATAAACGCCGAGGACCCGTTCACCTACGTGCCCTCGCCCGGCAAGATAACCGAGCTCGTGCTGCCCGGAGGCCCCGGGGTCAGGGTCGATACGCACATATACTGCGGGTATGTCGTCCCGCCGTACTACGACAACCTGCTGGCCAAGCTCGTCGTCCACGCCGAGACGAGGATGGATGCTATCGCGAGGATGACGCGGGCGCTTGAGGAGTTCCACATCGGCGGGATAAAGACGAACGTCCCTCTCCATCTGAGGATAATGAAGGACCATGACTTCATAGCCGGCAAGACCGATATAGACTTTCTTTCGAGGTACTCCCAGAACATAATGCACCAGTAGGCCGCCCGTCTCACCCGGCTGAGAACCATCCCCCTCAATCTCTCCCAGAGGACGTGAAAAATGGACGAATGGAGGCTTATAGAGTCGCCGCGGCTTACCGGCGCGCGGAATATGGCGCAGGACGAGGCGATACTCAGGGCCTCGGAATCCGGCTCCGGTATGCCGGCGCTCCGCCTCTACGGCTGGTCAACCCCCACGGTCTCGATAGGCTGCCTCCAGAATGCCGCGCCGCTTGCGTGCCACGGCCTCCCTCTCGTGAGGAGGATAACGGGCGGGAGGGCGGTGTTGCACGACAGGGAGATAACCTATTCGGTCATAGCGCCAAACTCCCTCGAGGTCTTCTCAGGCGGGATACTCGACGCATACTCGGCTATAAGCCGCTGCATAATAGAGGCGTTGAGGGATATCGGGGTGGAGGCCACTCTGGAGCGGGCCGGGCCGCGCCCCGGCAGAAGGCCGGGGGGGGGGGCGAAAGATGCCTGCTTCCATACCCCTTCGCGTTACGAGGTGATGGCGTCCGGGAAAAAACTCGTCGGCAGCGCCCAGAGGCGGTTTAAGAGGACATTCCTCCAGCACGGCTCTATCCTTTTCGCAATGGATGAGGGGCTGAATGCGCGGATATTCGGGGGAGAGGTCGTCAAAAGAATGACAACTATCGGGAATTTAAGCGGAATTTCAGAGGATGACTTCCGTCCGATACTTATAAAGAGGCTCTCCGAGGGCCTCAACGCCTCATTTGTCCCATCCCGCCTTACCGAAGAGGAGGACTCCATCGAACGGGACCTCCTGCACTCCAAATACCTATCCCGGGGATGGAACCTGACGCCCGGCGGAGCGCCCGGCGAGGGAGAGGGCCTTGCGGCCGGTTGAGCTTAAAGGTATGGACTTTTTCCCGTATTTTTCATATCATAAGGGTGTCTTTAAAAATTGCTCTTTTTCCCGATCTTTTTGTTAGGGCGAAAATAAAAATGCTTACATATTAGCATATATGCTCCGCCTTTTATTTTCACCCCGCCTCGACCTCAGAAAAAATATCTAATTTTTAGAGGCACCCATAAATAGATAATGTATTACTCTACGGCGCCATTTGCGCGCCGCGAGGGGATTGAAGGATTATGGCGCTGAAGGAACAGTTACTGGACAGGGCTCAGAAGTACGTCCTGAAGGGGAACATCGACAAGGCGCTCGGCGAGTACAAGGCGGCCTTTGAGTTGGACCCGAGGGACATCTCCGTGCGCCTCAAGATCGGGGACCTGTACGTCAAGTCCGGCAGGAAGGCCGAGGCTATAAAGGAGTATACCGAGGTAGCCAAGGCCAATGCCCAGAGGGGTTTTTACCTCAAGGCCATAGCAGTCTACAAGCAGGCGTTGAAGCTCGACAGCTCGAACATGGAGATACATTACAAGCTCGCCGATCTGTACGTCAAGCAGAGGCTTATCGCCGACGCCATCAGCTCATACAGCCATATACTGAGCGTCTTTGAGAAGAAGGGCAAGACAAACGAGGTACTTGAGATAGTAAAGAAGATGGTCGAGGTAGACCCCGACAACATCGGGGTTAGGTTGAAGCTCGCCGACCTCTACCAGAAGATGTCCTTTGACAAGGACGCGCTTGAGGAGTATTCGTTCATCTTTGAAAAACTCCTTTCGCAGGGCAAGTTCGACGTAGCCGAGAAGATATATGTAGGACTTTATAATAATAATCCGAAGGAACAACTTGTAATAAAAGGACTTTCCGACCTCTATAAAAAGAAGGGCGATAGCAGGGAGCATCTAAGGTTCTCAAAGGCGCTTTTTAATATCTACAGGGAAAATGGCGACATCGAAGAGGCAAAGGAGATATGCTCCTCTATCCTCAAGATGAAGCCGGAAGACCCGGACGCCCTCGGGTTCATGGCGCGATTCAGGCCAGCGGAGGAAAAGCGTGTGGACCCGCCTTTCGCTCCGGAGCCAACGGCCGCCCAGGCCCTGATTACAGAGCCCTCCAGGCCTATAGTCCCTGAGCCGGTGGTAGAGGAGGCTCCGTCCATCGAAGAGGCGCCTGTTCAAGAGAGAGAGGCGGCCGCGCCGGATGAGCAGGCCGAGGCCCCACTCATCTCTTTGCCCGAGGATATAGAGATAACGCTTGAGGGGTTTGAGGAGGGGGATGGCGAGGAGGGGCAGAGGGCGGATCTGGAGGGCGCAGGAAGGGCGCAGGCCGTTACGGAGGAGGCCGGGGAGGGCGGGGGACTCGACATAAGGGAGGCATTCCTCAAGGCCCCGGTTGCTGAAACCGAGGAGAGGGGAGTTGCCGAGGAGTCGGCCGGCGCTGAGGTCGAGATAGAGTTGCCTGTCGATATAGAGCTGACCCCGGAGACCGGGGAGCCAGAGGCGGAGATAACTTCAAAAGTAGAAGAGGCCGTTGAAAAGGCCGAAGCCGCTCCAGAGGTTGCTCAAGAGCCTCTATTGGAGGCCGCTCCAGAGCCGGTGGTTTCTGAGAAGGTAGAGATAGAGTTAGAGGCCGAAGTCGCTTCGGAGGCCGCTCAAGAGCCTGTAGTTTCCGAGCAGATAGAGTTAGAGGCCGAAGCCGCTCCAGAGGTTGCTCAAGAGCCTCTATTGGAGGCCGCTCCAGAGCCGGTGGTTTCTGAGAAGGTAGAGATAGAGTTAGAGGCCGAAGTCGCTCCA
>JACRNN010000192.1 GCA_016234955.1 Deltaproteobacteria bacterium
AGATACCGACGAGGCAAGAGTAGACGCGCAAATCACCGCCAACAACATCAAATATTTCGGCGAACCGGTTTACGAATACGATATGGCCCAGGCGATCGAGGACGGATACATCGCCGCGTGTGAAATCCAGAAAGGCCGCGTAAACCTCGACGATACCGGCATAACCATTGATGAAATCCTTAAACGCAACCCAATCGACGCCATCACCGGTCAGCCGATAACGCGGGAGCAGTTAAAAGAGCGTTACGAAAAGACCCAGTATGAAGACCGCATCCTACTGCCTGACAGGGTTTTTGCCATGTGTCAGGACTTTTTCAGCTACCTCCTTGAGACCGGCGGCCCTGAACAAAAGACCATTATTTTCTGCGCCCGCGACCGTCATGCAGACGATGTCGCCGCCAACTTGAATAATCTTTATGCGAGATGGTGCGCTGGTGACGGCAACGAACGCCTCGATTACTATGCCTTCAAGTGCACTGCGGCCAGCAGCGGCAATGACCAGCTTCCGGACCTGCGCGCCTCGGCCCGCAGCCACTTTATCGCCACCACGGTAGACCTCCTGACCACCGGCGTAGATGTGCCTTGCGTGCGCAATATCGTTTTCTTCAAGTATCTCAAATCTCCGATAAGCTTCCATCAGATGGTCGGTCGCGGCACGCGCATAGACCCTCCCACCGGCAAGCTGATGTTCAGGGTTTATGATTATACGGATGCGACACGTCTTTTCGGCGAAGACTTTATTACCAGGCCCCCTTCGGGCGGCGGCGGTGGCACAGAGCCTCCGCCACCTCCCGAGCCTACGGTTATCGTAGATGGCTTCGACGTCCATATTACAGACGCTGGCAGATACATCGTCGCGGATGTGGACGGCAGAGCCATGCCGGTCCCGATAGAGGAATATAAGGCGCGCCTTGCGGCAAGGCTCGTCAAGGAGGTCCATACGCTCGATGACTTCCGCATCCGCTGGGTTGACCCGCCGTCCCGTCAAGAGCTTATAGACGCGCTCGTGACCTCGGGCTATTCGCCGAACGTCATCCGCATGGTGGACGATAAGGAAGACTACGACCTTTACGACGTGCTCGCCGAGCTTGGGTGGGGCATGAACCCGCGCACGCGGCGCGACAGGTCAATGGCGTTCACTTATAAACACGAAGACTGGATAAACGACCTGCCGGGCAAGGCGCCCGCGACGATCAAGGCCATTGCCAGCCAGTTCGAGCGCGGGGGCACGGAGGGGCTTGAAAACCCCCAGATATTCCAGACCCCGGAGGTCAAGGGCGCCGGTGGGCTTGAGGCTCTCAAGGCTGCCGGCAAACCGGCGGAACTGTTACGTGAGACCAAGGTGAGGATGTTTGCGGCATGAGTTCACTTGAGTTCTAGAAGAGCAAAAATAAGACCCTGCCAATAGGCTGGCAGTTCGCCAAACTTGGTAGGATTTGCCGCGTATTTGCAGGTTCATCGGCCCCACAAGGAAAGGAATATTTCGATCCGTCTGGGCCCTTCTTCTTCCGGGTTAGTGATTTAGGCCGATTTGGCAGAACAAATAACCTGACCGAATCACAAGACAAGCTTTCACAGAAAGCTCTTGAAGGCTATCAGCTTGTATTATTAACTTGGCAATCAAATAGTTGAGCATTATGGTAAACATTATGGTATGATATGCGGCATGGAAAAGACCGATGCTCGCAAGATGAGTCAGGACGTGCAGTATCAGATGAGGAAGCAGATCGTCAAGCTTCGGCAG
>JACRNN010000193.1 GCA_016234955.1 Deltaproteobacteria bacterium
CGATAAAGACCTCCGAGTCCCCGAACGCCGACATCGCCTCCATCTTCGCCATGTTGAAGGCGCTTGCAAGGCTCGCCTGGGTATGCACGAGCTTCATGCCCCTGCCCCCGCCGCCGCTCGCGGCCTTTATAAGTACCGGGAAACCTATCTTCCTGGATACCTCGAGGGCATCCTTCTCATCGCTGAGCGCCCGGTTGCTCCACGGGAGCACCGGCACATCGATCTCTTCGGCGGTCTTCTTGGCCTGGACCTTGTTGCCCATGAGCCTCATGACGGCGGAGGAGGGGCCTATGAACTTTATCCCGCACTTCTCGCAGGCCTCGGCAAACCCGGCGTTCTCCGCCAGGAAGCCGTACCCGGGGTGGACCGCCTCGGCGTCCGCCACCTCCATCGAGCTTATAAGCGAGGTGACGTTCAGGTAGCTCTCCGCGCTCTTTGCCGGCCCTATGCATATCGCGCCGTCCGCGAACTTGGCGTGGAGCGAGTCCCTGTCGGCCTGCGAATAGACGGCCAGAGTCCTTATGCCCATCTCCTTGCAAGCCCTTATTATCCTGACCGCTATCTCTCCGCGGTTCGCTATGAGAATCTTATTGAACATAAATGGCCGGACACCCTCTCAAGGATATGCTGACGACCCTTACCGGGCTCGAAGAACCCAAGGGGTTGCAGAACGTTAAAGAAACGCGGGGCCATCCCCGCCCCCGGAGCCGCGCCCCTTGCTTAAGCGCCACAAACCGGCCCCTCCCGCGCCCTACTTCGACACCTCGATATGGAAGAGAGGCTCGCCGTACTCGACCGGCTGTCCGTTCTCAACGAGTATGGCTACGACCTTGCCGCCGACTTCGCTCTCGACCTCGTTCATGAGCTTCATGGCCTCTATGATGCATAAGGTCTGGGAGCTTTTCACGACAGAGCCTACCTCGATAAAGGGTTGGGCCTCCGGCGACGGAGACCTGTAGAACGTCCCGACCATGGGCGACGTCATCACCTTTATGTTGGAGGCGAGGGCCGTGGGGGCCTCCTCCTTCTTGGCCTCCCGTAAGGATGACGGGGCCGGCACCGCGCCGCGCTCGACCACGTCTCCGGGCGCTTCCCTGTAGAGCACCCCGCCCCTTTTGAGCCTGACCTTCCCCTTCTCGCCCTCTATCTCCAGCTCGATTATGTCTGTCTCCCTCAGGAACTTATATATGGCTTTTATGTCCTTGATATCCATCCACCCTCCTGAATACGGACGTAATAAATGCCTTTAGGCCGCGTTGTACTCCTCGGAAAACCCTCGACGCACCATGAAAAATACGCCTGCGGCTTCCCTCGTCGTCCGCCAAGACTCAAGCCATTTCTTACGTCCGTATGATGCAACTATATTTATTAGTTTATATTAATTACAGGCATAGAAAATCCTTCGGTGTCCTGGTAAGTATCTCGCAGCCGCCCCTGACGACAAGGGCCATGTCCTCTATGCGCGCCCCGCCCAAGCCCGGAACGTATATGCCCGGCTCCACCGTTATGACCATGCCCTCCTCGAGCGTTTCCCTGCTCGCCGGGCCTATTGTCGGGGCTTCGTGGACGTCGAGCCCTACGCCGTGCCCGGTGCCGTGGCCGAAGAATCCGCCGTAGCCCTTTTTCTCGATGCGCGCGCGCGCGGCTGAGTCTACCTCTTTCGCCGCGACGCCCGGCCTGACCTTCTCGATGGCGAGCTCCTGCGCGCCCCTGACGACGTCATATATCTCCCTGAGTTTCAATGACGGCCTGCCGACGCCAAAGGTCCTGGTCTCGTCGGAATTGTATCCGTTGAGGCAGACCCCCATGTCCAGAACGACAAGCTCGCCCTTCCTTATCTTCTTGTCCGAGGCCTTGCCGTGCGGCAGGGCGGACCTGAGGCCTGAGGCCACTATGGTGTCAAAGGCCATCGCGTCAGCCCCGGCCCTCTTGAGAAAGGTCTCTATCTCAAGGGCCGCCGTCTTCTCCGCGACGCCGGGGCGGAGAAACTCCTCGGCCTTTTCATACCCGGAGTCCAGAAGCCGCGCGGAGTCCCTTATCCTCTGCGCCTCGAACCGGTCTTTTCCGGCCCTGAGCCCGGTTAAAAGGCCGGGGGTCGGCTTAAGCCTTACGCCCTTGAGCGCCTTTCTCACCTTCAGGTACGCCGCGTAGTTCAGGTTGTTCGACTCGAAACCGAGTCTCTTGACCTTCAACGACGCGACTATCTCTTTTATGAGGTCTAACGCCTTCCGGCATTGCCTTATCCTGAAACCCTTCACTTCCAGGGCCGCCTGTCCGGCGTATCTCGAGTCAGTAATAAAATAGCCCGTATCGACGGTTACGACCAGATAAGCGCTTGAGCCGGTAAACCCGGCAAGATACCTTATGTTCTTTATATCCGTAACGAGGACGGCGTCTATGCGGTGCCCTTCGAGGAGGCTTCTCAGACGCCTGAGCCTCCCCCCGGTATCAGGGCTCTCTACTCTACCTTTATCAGACATCGTGGGACGTTAACCGCCTCTGTTCTCTCTATCAGGATAGCGAATTACAAAGTGAATTAAAAATATATGGCGAGCGCGAGGCCCGCAACTTGGGGATAAGAGAACTTCAACCCTCCATGGGTTTGAAATCACCACGGTGGTTTCAGAACGTCAAAAAATGGAGTTTTATGGCAATCTATTAAGGAAGCTCTGATTAATTATGTTTTTCTGTCATTCTGAGGAAGCGTAGCGACCGAAGAATCTCGTAACTTATTGATTTTATAGACGTTGAGATTCTTCGCTTTGCTCAGAATGACATGCTATTGCGAATTAATCAGTCGGGCCTTATCTTTGACGCGGCCTTCTTCGACATATACCCGGCCTTGCCGACGCCGGCGCCCTGCCGCACCACAAAGGCCAGATAATATTCGGAGGTGACGACCCTTATGACGATATCAGACGCGGCCGCCCTGATGAGCACCTCTTCCACACCTCCGAGATTGAGGATGGCCGCGGCCTTCTTTATCTCATCCACGGCCTTGCCGTACTCCACGGCGAGGCTTTCTATATCGTAGCCCTCCTTTACGGAGTACTGCTGGACGCTCAGGCCGTCCATCCCCATAAGGACCGCGGCCACGCCTCCATCGACCCCCTCGACCAACTCCCTCAGGATGTTATAGAATGACATAGCCGGCCTCCGGGGCCTTTTTAATGTTTCCTTCTGGTATAATTCCTCGAAGCAAGCTTTCCAAGCTATGATGGAGTAAAAGTATTAGAGAATCGGGCTCAAGTCAAGGGAAAACTTGGCCTTTTACCCGGCGGCGGCGGTGAAAAACCCTTCAAGTTCAGCCTCTTCGGCCTCTTTGAGCAACGGCCGTAGTCCAATACCCTTTATAAGCACAAGACGTATCCTGCTCCCCTCCACCTTTTTATCGAGCCTCATCGACTCTAT
>JACRNN010000031.1 GCA_016234955.1 Deltaproteobacteria bacterium
GAAGACAATCCTCAAAGCATTGAAGATAAGGAAGATTGAATAGCCTGATGAAAGTCTCTTCGGGAATTCAGCCAGGAATATTTTATGCCCCTTTGGGACCCAAAAGCCTATGACGCCTGGTACGAAACCCCGCTCGGAAAGACCTCAGACAGGCTTGAGCGAGAACTCATTTTTTCGATGGCGGACGTAAGGGGGGGCGAAACGGCCCTGGATGTAGGCTGCGGCACAGGGATATACTCCATCGAGCTTGCAAGAAAGGGTGCCCTTGTAACGGCCATAGACGCTTCATTGGAGATGCTCGATTGGGCAAGGGGCAAGGCAGGCCAGGCCGGGTTAGAGATAGACTTCATCAAGGCAAATGCCCTGAAAATCCCGTTCCCTGACGGACATTTCGATATCGTGCTCTCCGTGTGCATGATCTGTTTCGTAAAGGAAAGGGCCGCCGCGCTCGTTGAGATGAAAAGGGTTTTGAGGCCGGGCGGCAGGGTCGTCATAGCCCTGCTCAACAGCCGGTCTCCCTGGGCGTTTATAAGAAGGATAAAAGGCCTCGTTAAGGAAACCGTCTACAACAGGGCCGAATTCATATCCCCGCGCGGGATTGAATCATCGCTTGAAAGGGCGGGTTTCAAGGACATAAAGGTCGGGACCTGCCTCTTTTTTCTCCCGATAAATTCAGCGCCTTACCTCGCTTCCGCCGAGGCGCATGAAAGAATCGGGAGAAAAATATTCCCGGAAGCCGGGGCGTTCCTGGTCGCGGTTGCAACAAAGGGGTCGGTCCGAACCAACTAAATTCTCTTAGTCGAGTGTTGCCATGAAAAAATTTTCCCTTGTCGAATTCTCGGTCGGACATCCCAGGCTCGTCGTCGCTATAGTCGTGCTCATCACTCTGGGATTCCTTACGCAGTTCCCCAAAATAAGGACGGACACGAACCCCAAGAACATGCTTCCGCCGACTTCGGACGTAAGGGTCTGGAACGACGAGGTCGAAAAGACCTTCGGGCTTTACGAAGACATGATTGTAGTCGGGATCGTGAATGAGGGCGGCATCCTTAACGAAGGTACGCTCGGGAAGATCATTCGTATTACGGATGAAGCCCTCGGGATAAAGGGCGTCGCCGCAAGGGACGTTAACTCGTTTTCGACCATCACCAATGTAACGGCCGAGGCCGGGGTCCTGAGGGTTGCCCCCCTTATGGCGGAGCCGCCCGCCGGCCCTGGTCTGGAAAACCTCAGAAAAGACCTTTTTGAAAATCCTCTCTTCGTAAACAGGACCATCTCCGGGGACGGCAAGACCACCGCCGTCTATATCCCGCTTGAGAAGGGCGCGAACGGCAAGGAAATAGCGGACAGGCTGAGGGACATAGTCAACAGGGAGGGAGGGCCGGAAAAGTACTATATCACTGGAGACCCTGTCGCGAGGGACACCTTCGGTTCCGAGATGTTCAAGTTGATGGGCATCTTCTCGCCGATCTCGGGGATGGTGATGTTCGCCGCCGCCTGCATAATGTTCAGGAGCTTTCTTTTCCCCGTATTTATAATGGCGCCGGCCATGATGATCATAATCTGGAGCATGGGGCTTCTTATAGGCATGGGCTTCCCTATCCATATCATGAGTTCGATGAGCCCGGTTTTTCTCATGGCGATAGCGACCGACAGCATTCACATATTCAATGAATTTTATTTCAGGTGCCGCGAAAAAAAAGATAAAAGGGCCGCGATAATCGAGACCATGAAGGCC
>JACRNN010000121.1 GCA_016234955.1 Deltaproteobacteria bacterium
CACGAGGGTCTCGAAATCGGACTTCTCCATGATATAGGTCTCAAGGTCCGACACGGCCACGATAGTGGCTGATCTCGGCCTTCCGTCAAGGAAGCTCATCTCGCCGAATATCTCGCCGTCTTTCATGATGGTAAGCGTAAAGAGCTCGCCGTCGGGGGACGTCTTGCATGCCTTCACCTCCCCCTTCCTTATGATATAGAGGGACGCCCCGTCCTCGGACTCCTTGAAGACGGTGTCGCCGAGCTTGAAGTTCTTCTTATTAACGATCCTGGATACGGTATCGAGTTCGACGTCAGACAGGTCTGAAAAGAACAATATATCCCTCAACAACTTCGGATCTACCATGCGACTACCTCCTTTTCTCGTCAGGCGGCTTGTGGTTGAAGCTCCCCTAAGACTTAAGCCGCGGGGAGTCTTCGACATATAAGGAAGTATCTATATTCCATTCGCTCGCTTGACCCCTAAGACCAAGCTGCGGGTCTCGCGCTCGCCGTGCATGTTCATATCTTTGTTATGGCTACCCTTGGCGCGCCCTTGCCGCGCCTGAAGAACCTCGCAACCGGCGCGTCTTCGAAGTTCTCCGCGACAAACGCCACGCCCCTCATGGAGCCCCTCCTTGTGCGCAGCGTCATCCGCGCCTGAAAGGCCGCGCCCCTCACGCTCACCTTATCCCCGTTTTTGAGGCCGAGCGCGTCCGCGTCCTCCTCGCTTATCTCTATCACCGCCGCGTCCAGGAGCCCCGTCATAGAGGGCGACATCCTTGAAAGCATCCCCGAATGGAAGAGGTGGTTGCCGGTAACGAGCTTGAACGGGAACTGCTCCGCCCCTCCGAGGTCGGCGGGGGGCTCGATCCTCGATACCTTAATGGCGGCCCCCTGTGCGCCCTTCACGAGCGCGGCCCTGTTGTCGAGCTTATCCTCTATATTCCTCTTATTATTGAATACGAGGCTGACGTCCCCGTACATCGGCGCCTCTTTTCTTATCTCATCGAGGACGAGCACCGGGTTTTTGGGCCCGAACGATCGGTCGAACGACTCCCCTATGGCCCTTATGATGTCAAAGTCCCTCTTCGCCTTGCCGGGCGGGGGCAATAGCTTCCTTATTATCTGGGCCCTGCCCTCCTGGTTCGTAAATATCCCTTCCTTCTCCGCGAAGCTCGCGCCCGGCAGGACGACGTGGGCGAGCTTCGCCGTCTCGGTAAGGAATATGTCCTGAACGACGAGGAACTTTACCGCCGAGAGCGCCTTTGCCGCGAACTCCCCGTCAGGATACATGGAGGCCACGTCCGAGCCGGCTATGTAGAGTGCGTCCAACTCGCCCTGCTCGGCCGCGGCGAGGATCCCGTCGCACCCAAGCCCCTTTTTATCCACCCTGGAGTAGCCCGGTCCGAACCCAGGGTGCACGCCCATCTCCCATGCGCCCCTCTGGTTGCACCTGTCAAGCGCGGGAAGCATCGTCACCTTCTTGCCGCGCGACCTTAAAAGGTCCTTGAGAAGCCCGAGCGCCGGTATGGACTGCGGCGCCCTCAGGAAGTCCGTCCCCGCGATTACCGCCACCGTCGAGGATGCGCCAACCTTCTGTGCGACAGCCTTTATCTCCTTGTCGAGCACCCCGGCCGTTGACAGCAGGGCCTCGAGCCTCGCGTCCTTGACCGGCTTTAAAGTCTCATCCGGAAGCTTGTCG
>JACRNN010000188.1 GCA_016234955.1 Deltaproteobacteria bacterium
GATATTGAAGGGCACGAAGGTCGACGGCGTCTATGACAGGGACCCCATGAAGGACAACGAAGCCGTAAGGTACGAAACACTCAAGTACATAGACGTCCTCAAGGCGGGGCTCAAGGTCATGGACACCACGGCCATCTCGCTCTGCATGGACAATAACCTCCCCATAGTGGTATTCAACATCAAGGAGCCGGGCAACCTCCTGCGCGTCGTCAGAGGGGACGCCATCGGCACTACCGTCTGTTCCTGAGCGCGCGCAGTCAGCCTTCCCGCCCGTTGGCCCGCGGCGCGGACAAATTCCCCAGAGGTTCTTTTAAATGACTGAAGAGATCTTCAACGACATGAAGAAAAAGACGGGCAAGGCCCTTGAGGCGCTTGCCCATGAGCTTGCGGGGCTCAGGACCGGCAGGGCGTCCACCGCCATCCTCGACGGCGTAAAGGTCGATTACTACGGCACGCCGACCCCCATCAAGCAGATAGCGACGCTCGCGGTTCCGGAGAGCAGGACGATAACGGTACAGCCGTGGGACACCTCGCAGCTCCATGCCATAGAGAAGGCGATCCTCACTTCCGACCTGGGGCTCAACCCGTCCAACGATGGCAAGATAATACGGATAAACCTGCCGCAACTTACGGAGGAGAGGCGCAAGGAGCTTGTCAAGCTCGCCAGGAAGTACGGCGAGGAGTCGAAGGTCTCGATAAGGAACATACGCAGGGACGCCAACGAGTCGCTTAAAAAGATCGAGAAGGACAAGAAGATATCCCAGGACGAGCTGAAGAAGTTCCAGCAGGAGGTCCAGGACCTCACCGACAAGCAGATACACAGGATAGACGAGATACTCTCCCAGAAAGAAGCCGATATCATGGAGGTCTGAGCCGGCGCCCGCCCCTTGACACGGCCCGATCGTGGTACGGAAGGCGATTTGACAGGCATATAACGGCCATACCCCCGCACACCCGCTGAAACAGGCCGGAATTGAAGCTCCCCGCGGCTATTCCGCGTGGAATCTCCGGCATGTAAGGAAGTATCCATATCCGATTCGCTCGCTTGACCCCGCAGAAAAGCTTTTCCGCGGGCCGTGCCGCTCGCTATGCATGTTCACCGTACCCGGACATGGAATAAATGGACGACCTTTCAAACAAGAACCTCCCGGCGCACATAGCCATAATCATGGACGGCAACGGCCGCTGGGCTAAAAAGAGGCTCCTGAACAGGATAAACGGCCACCGCAAGGGCATAGACGCCGCCAGGGATGTCGTGAAGTCCTGCAGGGAGATGGGTATAAAGTACCTTACTCTCTATACCTTTTCCAAGGAGAACTGGAACCGTCCCGTTGCCGAGGTCCGTCTGCTCATGAGGCTCCTGGAGGCCCATTTGAAGGAAGAGGCCAGGATGATGGTGGAGAATAACATCCGTTTCAAGGCCATCGGGCGCATAAAGGACCTGCCGGACGGGGTAAGAAGGGTCATAGATGATATCGAGGCGCGGACAGCGTACAACAGCGGCATGGTACTGCAACTCGCGCTCAGCTACAGCGGCAGGGAAGAGATAACAAACGCCGCGAGGGAGCTTGCCGTAAAGGTCTCGGACGGGGCCATCACCCCGGACGATATCACGGAAGAACTCTTCCAGAGCCACCTGTATACCGCGGGCTCCCCGGACCCGGACCTTCTTATAAGGACGAGCGGGGAGGAGAGGATAAGCAACTTCCTCCTCTGGCAGCTCGCCTATACCGAGATACACATCACGGACGTGCTATGGCCGGATTTTACGAGGAAGGACCTTGAGGCGGCCATACTGGATTACCGGAAAAGAGAGAGAAGGTTCGGTCTTGTAAGAGGGCAGGGCGTCGGGGCCGCGGGCTGAAGACGCCAGGGCGGCCCGGCATTGAGCTTGAGCGGCCTTTACATGCATGGCGAGCGCGAGGCCCCGCGGCTTGGGCTGGGGATTAGACCACGGAGGAAACATTGAAATTCCCCGCGGCTTGCCGCTGGGAATTTTCAAGTAAGGTTCTTCTCGATAGAGATTCGCTCGCTTACCCTGCCGGTCAGGCCGCAGGGAATTCGCTCGCTATGCTTGCTAAAGGGGGAGGGGACTCTGAAAAGGGTAGTCACCGGTTTAATCCTGATTCCCGCTGTAATCTATATAGTGCTTTATACCTCCGCATTCTGGGTATTTGCGGCCGTATCCGTCCTGACGCTATTGTCCTCCCTTGAGTTCAATAAGTTGAGCATCCTGAAGGCAAGGCACTCGCGCACAGATATGCTCGGCGTCCTTGCCGGGGTCTCTATGCCGTTCTTTCTCTACTTCTGCGGCAAGGAGGCCGCTCTGCCGGTAATCGCCGGCGCCATCTTCATATTCCTCTTGAACGGTCTCTTTGACGGCAGGGACCTCAAGGACCGCGCAACGGATATCAGCTACAAGACGATGGGGGTCGTATACATCGCCCTGCCGTTCTCATACCTGATACCCTTGAGGAGGCTGGAAGGCGGCCAGTGGTGGATACTTTTTCTCCTTGTCCTTGTCTGGTCGAACGATACGTTCGCGTATATGACCGGCAAGGCCGTGGGCTCGCATAAGCTTACCTCGATAAGCCCGAAAAAGACCGTGGAGGGCGCGATAGGCGGCGTCATCGGGGGGGGCGTGGCGGCGGGGCTTTTCAACGGGTTTTTGAACATGGGGCTGTCATACGCGGCTGTTGTAGCGCTCTCGGCGGTAATCGGGCTTGTGGCCCTGGCCGGGGACCTCGCGGAGTCGCTCCTTAAACGGGCCGCCGGGGTGAAGGAGTCCGGCTCCATCCTGCCGGGCCACGGCGGGATACTCGACAGGGTGGACAGCCTGCTATTCACGATACCGGCGCTTTATTACTTTTTAATCTGGCGGTTACAGTGTCCGATATGAACTTGAACATGCATGGCGAGCGCATTCTCCGCAGCTTGCTGCGGGGGCAAGCGAGCGAATGGGAATAGATACTTCCTTATATGTCGAAGATTCCAGCGGAAAAGCCGCGGGGAGCTTCAACGGCGCGATAAAGGGGCTTGCGGTCCTCGGCTCTACCGGTTCGATAGGGGAGAACACCCTCGAGGTCGTCAGGAGGAATCCAGGGAGGTTCCGCGTCATAAGCCTGTGCGCCGGGAATAATACGGCGCTCCTTAAAAAGCAGATAGATGAGTTCTCTCCGCGCTATGTCTCTGTCCGGTCCGCCGAGGCCGCCGCGGCGCTCAGGAAGTCCATGAGCGTACCCGTGGAGGTCGGCTTCGGGGTGGAAGGCGCAGGCAGGGCCGCCACCTGTGAAGGGGTCGATATGGTGGTGTCGGCCATATCCGGGGCTTCGGGGCTCCTGCCGACGTTGTACGCGGTAAGGGCCGGAAAGGACGTCGCGCTCGCCAACAAGGAGACGATGGTCCTGGCGGGCCCGCTGGTGATGGCGGAGGCCGTGAAAAAGGGGGTGAGGATACTCCCGGTTGACAGCGAGCACTCGGCGATATTCCAGTCCCTGGCGGGCCACAGGAGGCAGGATGTAAAGAGGCTGATACTTACGGCATCGGGCGGGCCGTTCCTCAACACCCGCTTGGAGCGCCTCGCCTCGGTCACGCCGTCCGAGGCGCTCAACCACCCTAAGTGGAAGATGGGCAGGAAGATATCGATAGACTCGGCGACGCTTATGAACAAGGGGCTTGAGGTCATAGAGGCGTCGTTCCTCTTCGACGTGCCTGCGGAGAAGATATCGGTCGTAATTCATCCTCAATCCGTAGTCCATTCCATGGTGGAATATACCGACGGCTCCATAGTGGCGCAGATGAGCCGTCCGGACATGAAGGGCCCGATAGCCTACGCCCTCGGCTATCCTGAAAGGCTCGACGCCGGCGCCGAGGCCCTCGGTTTCGACCGGCTCAACCTCGAGTTCTCGGAGCCCGACGGCGCGCGGTTCCCGTGCCTCTCCCTCGCCTACGCGGCGTTGAGGGCCGGGGGCACCATGCCGGCCGTATTGAACGCGGCGGACGAGGTGGCGGTGGAGATGTTCCTTGAAGGGCGCATCCGGTTCACCTCC
>JACRNN010000189.1 GCA_016234955.1 Deltaproteobacteria bacterium
GAAGGTCGCGGTCTATGAGAGGAAGGGCATCGTGGGCGAGCGCAAGGCCGGGGAGATAGGGATACAGAGCGTGCGGGCCGGGGACATCGTAGGCGACCACACGGTGATATTCGGGGGCGTGGGCGAGAGGATAGAGCTTACCCACAAGGCGTCCTCGAGGGAGACGTTCGCGATGGGCGCGGTAAAGGCCGCCATGTGGGTCGTGGACAGGCCGAACGGGATGTACGACATGCAGGACGTGCTGGGGCTGAAGGGGTAGAAAGGCCGGGCGGCCTGCAGCCCGGATAACCGAGGGCTTGAACCGCCCCATGCCCATGCAAGAGGCGGGGGTGCGTAGTTTGCCGTTAAAGAAAAGGAGATAATGATGATGAAAAAGTATCTGCTGTCGCTCGCGTTCTTATCCGTCTTCACGTTTTCGGCGTTAGCGGCGGACCAGTCCATCGCGTTCCAGGGGCCCGGGTGCATGGGCTCATGCACCGACTGCCACAGCCTTACAAAGGACGAGGCGTCAAAGCTTCTCAAGGCCGATAAGTTCAACTCAGTGATAAAGGACGTGAGGATGGGCCCGGTAAAGGGGCTCTGGGAGGTGGAGTTCAGCAGGGGGGATAAGGGCGGGGTCGTGTACATAGATTTCTCGAAGAAGTTCCTCGTCGAAGCCAACTTCACCCCGCTTGAGAAGCTCGCCGAGGACCTCAAGCCCATAAAGAAGGTAGAGGTCGGGAAGATACCGGTTGACAAGGCGGTAGTCTTAGGCAACCCGAAGGCGGAAAAAAAGGTGATAGTCTTTGACGACCCTGAATGCCCCTACTGCGTGAAGCTCCACGCGGAGATAAAGCAGATACTCAAGAAAAGGAAGGACGTGGCGTTCCTGATAAAGCTATTCCCGTTGAACATACACCCGGAGGCCTACGAGAAGAGCAAAGCAATAGTCTGCGGCGATAAACCGGCCGCGCTCCTCGATGACGCCTTTGCAGGGAAAAAACTGCCCAAGGCCGCATGCGCCACGCAGGAAATAGACAACAACATAAAGCTCGGGCAACAGTTGGGCATCTCGGGCACACCGGCGTTGATACTGCCCGACGGCAGGCTTCTGCCTGGCTACGTCCCCGCGGATACGCTCATTAACTACATCGATAACCCGCAGTAACAGGGCCCCCGGAGGCCGGGGGTTTTTAGCGTTTCCTCCGGGTATGATCAAGTCAAGCTTGCCTTGCAAGCCATGGGCGCAAGTTGCTCCAGGCACCCCGTGCGGTTCATAGGCCCGCGGCAGATACACTGCCGCGGGCCTCTTTTATGTCTGTTCGGCAGGCATGATTCGCGCACGGCCCGCGTTAAAATTCCCTGTAGCTTGCTACAGGGAATTTTCAAGTAAGGCGCTTATCCATTGAGATTCGCTCGCTTACCCTAAGCCCAAGCTACAGGGAATTCGCTCGCTATGCCTGTTAAAACAGGGCGAAACCTCCGTGCGCGCCGGACAACAATTGTAACAATTGTCTTGACTTTTTATCCCGTAAAAGATATTAAAATGTATGGATTTCTGACGTTTCAGAAATCCTCTTATTGCTTTTTTCCAAGACGCGCCTGTCAGGTATCCCTGAACAGGGCCCCTCATACACTGCATGGCTCCATAGGGCCGATGCTTTTGCAAATCTTGGTAAAAGATCGAATTATAAGATGGAGCCGGCGGGGGGAATTGAACCCTCGACCTACTGATTACGAATCAGTTGCTCTACCCCTGAGCTACGCCGGCTTTGCGGAATGACGATTAATCAGATGTTTTGACGCGGGCGCAGGGACGGAACCGATGCCCGGGGAGGTGTTGCGGACCGTACGTTTTAAATTAAGATAAAGAGCCGGTTTTGTCAAGACTTTTAGATGTCTTCAGTTTATCATACGTTTTTCTCATATCTGGGTTCCTCTAAAAATTAGATATTTTTTTCCGAGGTCGAGGCGGGGTGAGTGAAACCTCTCAGGACTCAAGACCCGAGGGGTTACAGAACGCTGAAATAAAAAAGCGGAGCATATATGCTAATATGTGAGCATTTTTATTTTCGCCCTGACAAAGAGATCGGGGAAAAGAGCAATTTTTAGAGGCGCCCATCTATCTTAGGGGACAAACCGCATGGATATCGGCAATATCTCGCGCAACAATAAAATCCTCATAATAGAAGACGATCTGACGACCAAGGCGGTGCTGGAGGACATGCTCCGCTCAAACGGCTACCAGACCAGGCACGCCGCCTGCGGCGCCGACGGGCTGAAGGCGGCGGGGCAATGGTTCCCCGCTGTGATACTGCTCGACCTCATCATGCCCGGCATGAGCGGCATAGACGTATGCAAAGAGTTGAGGGCCATGAAGCTGCCGTACCGCCCGTCCATCATAATCGTCTCGGTAAAGAGCGGCGGCGTCACCATAGCCGAGGCCCTCTCAAGCGGGGCCGACGACTTCATAGTCAAGCCGGTAAACCAGGACGAGCTCATAGCGAGGATAAAGGCGCAGCGTAACATCAACGCGTTCTACGCCGAGATGGAGAACGACAAGAAGAACCTGGAGACGATGCTCGCCATCACCAACGCCATGCAGTCCACGCTCGACCCCGCCGAGGTGCTTGACATCATCGTCCACAAGGTGGCCGAGGTCACCAC
>JACRNN010000190.1 GCA_016234955.1 Deltaproteobacteria bacterium
AAGGAGCTCTGAAAACCCTATTATGGAGTTGAGCGGGGTCCTGAGCTCGTGCGAGACGTTGGCCAGGAACTGGCTCTTGATGGCGTTGGCCTCGATAAGCTCCATGTTGGCGAACTCGAGCGTCCGCTTTTTTTCCACAAGCTCGTCGTTGGCCGCTTTAAGCTCTTCGGTCCTCTCGGCGACCTTCTTCTCAAGCGTGACGTAATAGTCCTGGAGGTTCTCCGACATCTTGTTGAACTCTATGGCGAGGCTGCCGATTTCGTCGTCGGTCGCCACGGGCACGCGCTGGTCGAGCATGCCCTGGCCTATCTTCCTGGCCGACTCCTCTATCGCCAGGATCGGCCTTACGATGGAGCGCGTCAGGATGATCCAGAGCCCGGCCGCCAGGACCAGGGCCGCAAGCGTGAAGGCCACCGTGACCTTGACTATTCGCCCGGCGAAGAAGTCGCTCTTTTGATACGCGGTGAAGGCGGAGTCCTTTTCCATGACCGAAAGCTTCTTGAGCGAGTTGAGCACCGCCGTGAAACTGTCGTTGCCGGCGGTACTGATAAGGTTCAGGGACGCCTGTCTCTCGCCCTTGACCGAAGAGGACGCTATCCGGCTGTTTATCGCCCAGTATTCGGACAGGCTCCTGGCGAGGTTGTTGAATATGGCTTCCTGGCCGGAGGAGAACCCGAGTTTCCCGTACTCGTCCAGAAGCCTGTCTATCTTCTTCCTGTGGCCCTCCATCAGACCATCGAGGTAGGCCTTGGAGGTCTCATCGCTTATTATGGCGTGCAGGAATATCTCCTGCCTGGCGGAGAGGAACTCGTTTTCAACGGAGTTGAGCGTCTCGCCCCTCTTGAACGAGTCCGTATACAGGCTCTCCGTCACGTTGACGATCTGCCTCGCGTTATAGAGACCCACAAGGCCCCCTATCCCCATCATGAAGAGAAGGGATATGAAGACCGCCGCGATCTTCCTGGAGATGCTTAATGAACTGAATATCTTCATCATTTCGATGCCGCGTCCGCCCCCGCGTTGTCCTGCTCCTGTATCTCTTCATAAATAAGCAGTATGTTGGATACCTGCCCGCCTTCGTCATAGAGCGGGAATGTCCTTACCCTGAGCCTCCTGGACGGCCCCTTGAAAAAACCGTATTTTTTCATCTCATGCGGCTTGAAGACGAATGTGAACTCGGTAGAGTACCCTTCACAGGTCTTTTTTATCTGCTCCGTAAACCCGCCGGCCCTGATGAGCTCGTCCTCGAAGACGTTGTATTCGCCGGCTATGACAAGCCTCTGGTCGACGCCGAGGCGCCTTTTGAGGGCGCCGTTGATGACCACGCACCTGCCGGAGAGGTCGAATACCGCGAAGGCGGCGGGGACCTGGTTGATCACCCTGTCGAGGAACATCTTCGCAAGGCGCTCTTCGTTGTAGAGGTCGAAGTGCCCTAAGAGCACCGATACCACCGAGGCCAGCGCGGCGAAGAAAGGCGCGCCTTCGGCCACGGGCTCCTGCGCCTCCTTCCTGAATAACAGGCAGAGATAACCCGTCAAGCCGTCATTGAAGGTCAACGGGACCGTCTCCATTGCCTTGAAGCCGCAGTTGCTCAATGCCCCGGCGTAACCCTGGCCGGTACATTCGTCAAGGCCCCTGAACGCGACGGCGCGGCCGCCGGAATCGGCGCCCGGGAAGGCCGTCCCTATCTCGCTCCAGTCCCTGATAAAGTCCTCGCCGAGCCCCGCGGACGACTTGAGCCTGAAAACTCCGCCCTCGATCAGGTAGACCGCGGCCGCGCTTGCGCCCCCGACAGCGACCGCCTCCTTCATGGCCATCTGCAGCAGCTCGTTTTTCGAGAGCGTCCTGCCGGCAAAATCCAAAACCGAACCTATCGCCTCTATCCGGTTCACGCTCGTTCCGAGCGAGGACGCGAGGGTATCGTTGGCCCTCTCCCTGGCGACGAGCATCCCGTTGACGTAATCGAGCGCGTGGTTCAACTCGCTTGAGAGCTTCGATAAAAGACCGGCCCGTTCGTTCCCGAACCGCGCCATGATGTCGCCGGAGGATATCCGGCGCGCGGACTCCGCCGCCTCCCGGATGGGAGAAAGCGCCTTTACCTGGAGCGCCGCGAGCCAGGCCAGTATTATCACGAAGAACCCGATGACGCTCTTCAGGGCGAGCATCTCGATGTCATGGAAAACGAGCTTCCTGTTCTCGGCGATAATGCCGATCATGCCGTTTACCTTTTCGGAAAGGATGATGGTGTTCATGTCCACGGTGTTGTGCAGAAGCAGCGCCTCTTCCGGGTCAATCGCCGCGTTGAGCCGGCCTATCTCGCCTTTTATCGGCCGCCAGTCGTTTGCGATGGCCGCGATGCCTTCGAGGAGGATGGCGTTGTTGTTAAGGATGTCTCCGTACTCGGTGTTGCCCGTCAGTTCCATGATGGTCCTGTCGAGCCTCTCCATGTCGTTTTTTATGACATCGACGGTCGCACCCTCGAAGTTCTTCGCCACTATCACCATGTCGACGAGGTATTCAAGCTTGTCTATGGAGGTCCTGACGGAGCTCAGGCGCCCTATCAGGTCGTTGTAGGTCTCCACCTTCCTGGTCTTGCTCCTAAAGCTCTGATAATCGAAGAGGGCTAACGCGCCTATTATCGAAAGGGCTATAATGAACTTATGGAGGTTGGATAATCCGGTGTTTGCAAGTTTCATACGGAGACCCTGAAGTCGGAACGGGGGAAGAGCCGGTTTGAGTCCGCGGCGCCGCGGAGACTATTCCAGGAGGTTCTCGACGCTTTTCTGAAATTCTCTCAGACCCAATGGTTTCGGCAGACAGTCGTCAGCGCCGCACTTGACGATCTTTTCCATGTCTTCCTTGCCGTACGCGGTGACGGCGAGTATCTTTATATCGCTCGTGCTCTCGTCCCCCTTTAGGCGCCTGCATACCTCAAAGCCGTCTATCCTGGGCATCATTATGTCGAGTATGAGGAGCTCGGGCTTGAAGTCCCCGACCTTTATGAGCGCCTCGTAGCCGTCCGCCGCGGTCTCTATCTCGTAGCCCCGTTGCATCGACTCA
>JACRNN010000191.1 GCA_016234955.1 Deltaproteobacteria bacterium
ATACTTTTGTAAGGTTTGGCCCTAAAGTCCCGCCGTTCAACTCGCCGTAGCTTATGCTGTGGCATGAGATACAGGGCGGTGCGCCGTTCTGAAGCGGTCTGGCGCCTGTGAATATCTGCCGGCCTATCTCCGCGTTCCCCGTCTCAGCCGGCGCCGCCGCGGGAGCCGCCGCCTGATCCGCGGCCGGAGCTACCTGGGCCGCGGGGGCCGCCGCCGCGGGAGCCGCCTGATCGGCGGCCATCACCGCCATCGGAAGCAACCCGGAGACGAGTAGCGCCGCCAGCCCGTACTGCAATCCTTTCCTTATCTTATTATTACAACCCTTTAAAATCATACCCTACACCTCCTTTGCCTGCTGCTTGTGTTTTGTTTTTTAATACCTATACCCTTGACACCCGTCAGCGCCCCGCCTATATTATCAATATCATCTTCGGCCACGCCGTTTGATCGCGCCCGGAACGCCTCTGTTCCCTTCGCAATCAAACCGACGCCGCCGGTTCAGACATCATCCGGCCGGGGCGGCGGTAAAGCGCGAACTTTGTTCAAGGTCTCCTCTTGCGAGGTTGAGCGTGAGCCTTATAAGCTCAAGGCCCGACTTCCTGGGCCTCTTGTTCCTCCTGTCAGGGGACGGGCGCGTCTTTCTGACATCCGAGAGCCCGAGGCAGTATTCCTGCTCACTGAGCTTATATACGAAGACCACTCTGCCTTCCTCAGGAACCGGCTGGCAGGCCGTTGCGGGCGCCGAGCCGATCATCCTGTTGAACAGGCAGAGCCTCTCTACAAGCATCCTTGCGGCGTCTGTCCTTTTTGCATACGCCTCTCTTTCAGCATGATTGCGGCGCCGCGAACCGCCTGACGTATGCGCGCTCTCTCTTTTGCGTACCGCGGGACAGAGGTACGCGGCGGCCGCATAAGCCATATCCCGGCAGAGGCGTGTTATATCTTTTCCGACTCTTCTGCTCACCCTGTTAGGAATCCTCCGAATCCAACGTGGATATATGCTTCAGGTCAGGATAATCCGGTATGCAGCCCGGATTTCGACGCGCACCGCTTCAGCTCAAGGCCTTTTAGGAACCGCGCTTAAGAGGCCGGCTTTTTTTTGAGTATGCCGTAAAATACCAGATTCGGACAAAGCTGTCCAGCATTTTTCCGCTCAATCCGAATCTTTTTTTAAGGGCCTGATTTTCATGGTAATTTTTGGCCAGTATTGCGCGCAACCTGACCGAAACGCGGCGGACGGCCCTTATCTTTGAGCGCCCTGTCAAGCCAAATCCGACGCACACCCCCCGCCATGCCGGGGGCGGCTGACAGATGTTAAAATTCTCCGCGGCAAGCCGCGGAGAATCCGCTTGCCATGCTTGTTGAAGAAACCGAGGCCGCTGCCGGCGCGCATATTAACGCGGGCCTGATAAACAAAAGGCGCGGCGGGCTTTTCCGCCTGCCACGCCTGTTATTACGCGGCCTGTTGATTTAGGGTGCCTTAAGTGAAGACCCACATCACCGGGCATGGGGCGTGCCTCGAGACCTTGTCCGTTACGCTTCCCATGAAGAGCTTGCCGACCGGCGAGTAGCGGTGAGTCGCCATCACTATGAGGTCGGCCTGTTGCTCCACGGCCAGGGCGATTATCTCGTGCGTGGCGTCGCCTTCCCTTAGAACGGTCTGCAGATTTTTAAGGCCATATTCCCGCGACTTGCCTGCCTCGGCCTCAAGCAATTCCCTGCCTTTGGCGACCCAGTCTTCGTGTATCTTTTGCCATTCGGGTGA
>JACRNN010000150.1 GCA_016234955.1 Deltaproteobacteria bacterium
CCTCTTCCCTCATGATGAGGTGCTCCTCGCCCTCTATCTTGACCTCGGTCCCGGCGTACTTGCTGAAGAGCACCCTGTCGCCGGCCTTGACGTCAAGGGGGACGAGCTTGCCGTCTTCCTTCTTGCCGGACCCTACCGCGATGACTTTGCCCTCGGCCGGGGCCTCTTTCGCGCTGTCGGGGATGATGATGCCTCCCTTGGTCTTCTCCTCCTCGGCGACCCTCTTCAAAATCACACGGTCATGAAGCGGCTTGATCTTCATTGGTTCTTTCCTCCTCCTTTAGATTGTTATTATTCCGTCGATATAATGATTAGCGGGGTGTGATGTAAATATATGGCCTGCCACCCTGTTTGTCAAGGCAAAACTTGGCACTCTTTGCCTGAGAGTGCTAAACGCCTTGGAAAACTTAGGTTTTTTAAATAGGGTTGAGGGGGCTGCGTTATCGAAGGTATGATGAAGATGCGGCAGGCTGCGCCAATTTAAAAGCAGGGATGGTAAATTTCCCAAGGAGGGGGGCAAGACGATGTTGACATCCATGAGACCTATCGAGCACTTCAAGGAGATGGTAGCCGCGGCCATCGAGCACCAGAGGATAAAGACCAACGAGAGCGCCGAGTTCTACCTGTCGAACCTGCTCTCGGACTTCCTCCGGCGCGAGAGGCTGAGCGACGAGCCCCTTGCCATCACCTATATAAAGGCGTTGGGCGCGGCCAGGGAGATGCAGATACATCTTTTAAAGCAATTAGGCGACATCTCTCTTTTCACTTCCGGTTTCTTCTCGGACAGCCTTAAAAGAAAGATAGTGGACATAGACTACTACATATTGATGGGCGAGGCCTCTTACGGCTATCTCGCCTCCATCCATAAGCAGCGGTCCGGGCCTAAGGACATCTCCGTGCTCTACTCGGAGCTCGCCGCCAAGTTCAAACTATTCGTGGACGTGCTCGCCGAGGTGAGCGAGCGGAGCAGGCTGACTTCCTCAAGGGACATCCTGAGGGTCTATGAGAGGTGGCTCCGGACAAAGAGCAGGCAGGCGGAAAAAATATTGAGGGACCTCGGCATCGAGCCCGTGGCGGTCTCCACGAACCCGCTGCACTGAACATGCATAGCGAGCGCCAGGCCCGCGGCTTGGGCCCAGGGGGGGCTTCAACCCATCGATCGTCATTTATTTTATAATGACAGGAACCCCGGCCGGATTTAATCCGGCCGGGGTTCTTAATTTCGGGGAAACGGACTCGACGCCCCGCCCAGGGACAAATGGGCGTTGGGAAAAAGCCTTCTGGAAATCAAAGCCTTCCTGGGTTATAATTTATTGTTAAGGAACCTCTGATTAATTCGCAATAGCATGTCATTCTGAGCAAAGCGAAGAATCTCAACGTCTATAAAATCAATAAGTTACGAGATTCTTCGGTCGCGGAGTTTACACTGAACGTAGTGAACGTGCTTCCTCAGAATAAGAAGCACTGTGGGCGCTGACACATATGGCTAAAAAAAAGACCGGCAGGGCCGACGTCCTGCCGTTTGACATGCCGGCGGCAACAGATAGGGACGAACTCATAGTAGAGGGGCTCCGGCAGAACAACTTGAAGAACCTGAGCCTGAGGATCCCGCACGACAGGATAACTACAATTGTGGGCCTGAGCGGCTCCGGGAAGTCCTCCCTCGCCTTCGACACGCTATTCGCCGAGGGTAGGTGGAGGTTCATCGAATCCCTCTCCACCTACACGCGCCTCTTCCTTGAAAGGATGGACAGGCCCGACCTCGACTCCATCCGCAACATACGCCCCGCCATAGCCGTGGAGCAGAAAAACCCGGTGCGCACGAGCCGCTCCACCGTAGGCACGACGACCGAGATAAACCCGCCGATAAGCTCTTGATCGCGCATAGCGGAGAACCCGCGCTCATCGGGTTCAAGCTCACGGTCTCCGGAAAGTCCTCCGGCGAGATAGCCGGGGATCTCCTTGAAAAAGGCTTCACAAGGGTAAGGATAAAGTCCAGGGTCCATGACCTAAGCCTTGAAGCCCTCCCGGAAAGGCTTGCGGGCGATGTTGACGTAATAGCCGACAGGCTCGTATTAAAGGGCTCTGAAAGGGGCAGGCTCGTTGAATCGCTTGAGGCGGCCTTTGCCATGGGAGGAGGCGGCGCGTGGGCCGCGCTCCCCGGGAAGGTCGAGTTTTTTTCAAGCCTGCCCGTGTGCGCGGGGTGCGGGACCAGGGTGGAGAGGCCCACGCCCATATCGCTGTCGTTCAACCACCCGATAGGCGCGTGCCCGGAATGCAAGGGCTTCGGCAACGTGCTCAAGTACGACGAAGACAAGGTGGTCCCGGACAAGTCCCTCACGCTGAAGGAAGGGGCCATAGAGCCGTGGACAAAGCCCGCATACGGGTGGTGGCAGGACGAGCTTGAAAGGTGCGCCCATGAGATGGGAGTAGACCTCGACAAGCCGTTCTCCAGGCTCTCGAACAGGGAGAAAAAGCTCGTATTCGAGGGGACCCCGGAGTTCGAGGGCATAGACGGGTTCTTCGCTTACCTTGAGGGCAAAAGGTACAAGCTCCACGTAAAGGTATTCAGCTCAAGGTACAAGAGACAGGCAGTATGCACGGCCTGCGGGAGCGCGAGGCTCAAGAA
This sequence comes from Deltaproteobacteria bacterium, assembly GCA_016234955.1. Classification (GTDB taxonomy): domain Bacteria; phylum Desulfobacterota; class GWC2-55-46; order GWC2-55-46; family GWC2-55-46; genus JACRLF01. Next base: position 2,630 of record JACRNN010000150.1, read on the forward strand.
GGCCGCCCTCGGGGTCACTGTGAACGGGCTGAACATAGCGCAGGCCTGCGGGCTTACGATAGGGGAGGCGATAGATTTCTTCGAGGGGTTGAGCCTCGCCCCTTTCGAGCGTGAGGTCTCGAAAGAGGTACTGAAGCAGATAATGATAAAGCTCGGATTCCTCAGCCAGACCGGCCTTAAGTATCTGACGCTCGACCGGCTTACAAAGACCCTGTCAGGCGGAGAGGCCCAGAGGGTCGCGATAGCCACTCAGCTCGCCTCGTCGCTCTGCGGGGTGCTCTACATACTCGACGAGCCCTCCATAGGGCTCCACCCCGTGGATATCGACATGCTCGCGGAGCAGATAAGACGGCTCGCCTCGGCCGGCAATACCGTTGTGACGGTCGAGCACGACGCCTCCATGATCAATGCGTCAGACCACATCATAGAGCTCGGCCCCGGCGCCGGGGAGCGGGGCGGAAGGCTGGTCTACTCCGGCCCCCTGGACGACTTCATGGAGAACGCCTCCACCCTGACCGCCGACTACCTGCGCGGGCGCCTCCGGATCCACGTGCCGAGGTGGAGGAGAAAGGGGTCGGGCAGGTTCTTGACGCTCAAGGGGGCCTCGGGCAACAACCTTAAGGACGTGGAGTTCAAGTTGCCGCTGCGGGCCATGACCTGCGTGACCGGGGTATCGGGCTCCGGCAAGTCCACCCTCGTGGTGGACACCCTCTACAACATCCTCGCGGAGCGCTTCGGGGAGAAGTTTGAAGCCCCGCTTGAGTACCGCTCCATAGAGGGGCTTGGCGGCATCGAAGGGGTAAAGCTCGTGGACCAGGGCCCGATAGGCAGGACCCCCCGCAGCAACCCGCTGACATACATCGGCGGGTTCGACGCGATACGGGCGGCGTTCGCCGGCACGAAGTCGGCGAAGGCAAAGGGGCTCGCCCCCGGGTGCTTCTCGTTCAACGTGGCCGGGGGCAGGTGCGAGGCCTGCAAGGGCGAAGGGGTGGAAAAGCTCGATATGTACTTCCTCCCGGACGTCTACATAAAATGCGCGGAGTGCGGGGGCAGGAGATATAAAAAAGATGTGCTCGGGGTGAAGTACAGGGGAAAAAGCATATTCGACTGCCTTGAGATGACCTTCGATGAGGCAGCCCCGCTCTTCCCGTCGGAGGCGGACCTGCAGAGGAGGTTCTCGGTCATAAGGGCCGTCGGGCTCGGGTACCTGAAGCTCGGGCAATCCGCCCTGACGCTCTCCGGAGGAGAGGCGCAGCGGCTCAAGATAGTCAGGGAACTCATCGACGAGGGGGCGACGAACCGGCTCTACATGCTCGATGAGCCAACGACGGGGCTGCACATGGACGACGTCAAAAAGCTCCTCTCGGTGCTCGGAAGGCTCGTTGACGCGGGCAATACCGTGCTCTTGATAGAGCACAACCTCGACTGCGTAAAGACGGCCGACCATGTTATCGACCTCGGCCCC
>JACRNN010000204.1 GCA_016234955.1 Deltaproteobacteria bacterium
CTACAGCCACGCCTCGAACATAAACCGCTACTCCAACCTCATACTCTCCAGATGCCTGCACAGGAGCGAGAAAAAACCGTTATTATGGTACGGGAAAACGTCGCGCGTAGACCACAACTACTCGATAACGCGCAACGTCCTTACGCTGCGCGACGCCGAGGCCTGCAAGAAAGACCCCTCCGCCGTAATCAAGGCGTTTGAATACTCCCAGGCATTCGACGTGGAGATAGACCAGGCCGCAAAGGACCTGATAATAGGGTTCCTCGACGAATCCGACGGCGGCTTCAGGGAATCAAGGGACGTATCCGACTCATTCCTCAAGATACTCAAGGGCAGGAACGTATACAGGACGCTTCTTGAGATGCACAGGCTCAAGTTCCTCGACAGATACATACCCGAGTTCGAGGAGATAAGCTGCAAGGTCCAGCACGACCTCTATCACATATACACGGTGGACGCGCATACGCTCTTCGCCATAAGGGAGATTGAAAGGCTCAAGGGCGAATACAAGTCCGAGTTCGCGCTCCTTTCAACCATTTACGAAGAGACCCCGAACCCTGAGATACTGATGCTCGCCGTACTCTTCCACGATATCGGAAAGGCCCACGGCAAGGGGCACGCCGAAAAGGGCGCGGCAATGGTCCCCGAGATATGCCGGAGGCTGCACCTCTCCGAAGACGACACCGCCCTCATAAAATTCCTCGTGGAGAACCACCTCATCCTGGCCAACACCGCCCAGTACAGGGACCTCCACGACGAGAAGCTCGTGATCGAGTTCGCCAGAAAGGTCGGCGACATGGAAAGGCTCAACCTGCTTTACCTCCTTACGTTCGCGGACGTGAGGGCGGTGGGCCCGGACGTATGGAGCCAGTGGAAGGGGGCGCTTTTTCAGGAGATCTACTTCAAGGTGCTGACGGTCCTTGAAAGGGGCACCTTCGAGGTCGTGGAGGCGGGGGCGAAGATCGAGGAGATAAGGCATAGGGTGACGGACCTGCTGGCCCGGAGCGGAGTAACGGAGGCCGACGTGGACGAGTACTTCGGGCTGCTGCCGCAGAGGTACTTCCTTTCAAACAGCCCGGACTCCATCGCCGGGCACATAGACCTCCTTAAAAGGTTCGTCAACGTCCAGTACCTGATGACCGTCAGGCAGGATACCTCCAGAGAGTATACCGAGCTAATCATCTGCACGTACGACGTCCACGGGCTCTTCTCCATGATAGCGGGTGTCATGGCCGCCAACGCGGTAAACATACTCGGGGCGCAGATAAACACGCTCAAGAACGGCATAGCGCTCGACATACTGCAGGTGAACACGCCCCTCGGGGAGCTCATCACGGACGAAGGGAAGCTCAAGAAGATAGAAAAGGACCTATCGGACGTAATCACCGGCAGGGTCAGGGTGGCCAATCTCGTCGGCAGGAGAAAACCGTCGATCCTCGACAGGAAGGCCAAGCCCAAGGTAAGGACGACCGTTCAGATAGACAACGACGTCTCGGACGCCTACACCGTTATAGACATCCATACCCAGAATAGAATCGGGCTCCTCTACGACATTACGTCCACCCTTTCAAGGCTCGGACTCTACATCTACATAGCCAAGATATCCACGAAAGGGGAGAGCGCCGCGGACATATTCTACGTAAAGGACATCTTCGGCCAGAAGATATACTATAAGGAGCGGCTCAGGGAGATAGTCGATACGCTCTACAACCTCCTGACGGAGAAGGAGCCCGCGGCAAATGGCTGAGACCGGGCTTGAAGATACCTGGGAGCGGCTCGTTGCCGAGTTCCTCGACTACATAGTGGTGGAAAAGGGGCTCTCGGACAACACGCGCCTGTCCTACAGCCGGGACCTCATGCGTTTCGCCGCCTTCATGAGGGGCAGGGGTCCGTCCCTCATGGACGCCAACGCCGATGACATATCCGCGTTTTTAGGGGAACTCAAGAAAGACGGCCAGTCGGCGCGCTCGTATACAAGGTCGCTCATAGCGATAAGGGGTTTTTACAGGTACCAGCAGAGAATGGGGAGGCTCAAGGCGTCCCCCTGCGCGTTTGTGGATATACCGAGGTTCACTAAAAGGCTGCCTGAGTTCCTCACGTTTGACGAGATAGACCGGCTCCTCGGGGCCCCCGGTGAGGACACCGCGCTCGGGCTGAGGGATAAGGCTATGCTTGAGACGCTCTATGCCACGGGGCTCCGGGTCTCGGAGCTGGTGAGGCTCAGGCTCAATGACCTGAACCTCCAGGGGGGGTATCTGACGGCCTTTGGCAAGGGGTCCAGGGAGCGGCTCGTCCCGATAGGGGAGTCCGCCATGTACTGGCTCGGACGCTATATGGCGGAATCAAGGCCCTCGCTCCTCAAAGGCAGGATGAGCAACCACCTCTTTGTAACCGCGCGCGGGACGATGATGACGAGGCAGAACTTCTGGCTCCTGATTAAGAAGGCCGCGCTTGTCGCAGGTATAGAGAGAATGAAGATGAAGCCCCACATCATGCGCCACTCCTTTGCCACGCACCTGCTTGAGAGGGGGGCTGACCTCAGGATGGTCCAGGCCATGCTCGGACACGCCGACATCTCATCCACCCAGATATACACCCACGTCACGAACGAGAGGCTCAAAGCCCTCCACAGGAAGGGACACCCGAGGGGGTAGTAGGCTTCGGGGGGCGCGGGGGGCGGCAGTCAGCGCGCTACATGCTGTTTTGTCAGGGTTTTGGTCATGGTCTGAACAGGGTCTTGAAGCTCCCCGCGGCTTTTCCGCGGGGAATCTTCGATATGTAAGGAAACAATTTCTATTCGCTCGCTTGATCCCGCAGCTTGGGGCTGGGGAATGCGCTCGCTATGCATACTCAATTGATACCAGCGGGAGGTATTACTTGACATAATATCCATTATGCGACATTAAACTTATCCACGAGCCTGCAAGCCCACGTTAAACAGGCCTTCCGGCCTTAGCTCAAAGCGTGTCGAAGTAGTGTTTTGCCTCCAACAGGAATATGTTCTGCGATATTGAGCGCTCCTTGAAGTTCATATACTGCCCGTATGTGGCGCGAAACTCCGTGTTCGGTGACTTGACGTCAAAAGGCCTCCATGCCAGCCCTCCCTCAAGATGGCTGTTCGTGTTTATGAACTTTATCTCCCCGAAGGCATAGAGCTTTTTGGGATCCTTCAGGATATCGTAGTTGAGGTTCACATCGAACAGAATGCCCGGCTTGAACGGTTCGCCGTCCGGCTCCACAAGCTCCTTACTGAAAAAATACCCGGCGGAGGCGTAGCCCCAGAGCCGTTCCCTGTCGAAGTAATACCTGACGTCGGCCGCGCTCCCGTCCTTGAATCCGGACGGTTTATCAGGGCTTGTGCCCCTGTTCAGATTCGCCAGCGAAATGAGCCATATCCTGAACTCGATGTTTTTGTCCTTGAGCGGCCTCATCGCCGCGCCGATTACCAGGTCGTACTCTCTTTTCGTAAAATCGAAACTCCCCTGGTTCAGATTCGTCGTCACTCCCGGGGTCGGCTTCTCCGTAAAAAAGTCATTGTTGATAAAGGCATAGTACTCCCTGGTGCCTATGTTCAGATTTATCTCCAGACGCATAAGCGGGTCGTAAACCAGGCCGTTCGGGGCCACGATGTGGCTGTCGAACGGATAAAAGCCTATGCCCGCGTCGCCCCAGGCCCCGGCATAGCATGTGACCGGTAAAAACAGCAGAACAACGAAAAATATGATGTAGCCCGTAGAAAACCTTCCAGCCCAAAGCTGATGTTTCGTCGCCATATTCCCGTACCGGTCTTCCTCCTTGATTTGGATGCAGAAATACCCGCCGCCTCTCCCGTCGTGTTTCGATATGCATGCAGGGGCCGGTTCAGTCTATTATCACGTTCGTCAGGGTCCTCTTGACGTAGCTCAGGGACTGTATCTTGCTGATGACCACGTCGCCTAAGACCTTGAAGTTCGAGGCGGCCACATGGGCTATTATGTCGTATGGGCCTGTGACCACGCGCCCGCCCTTGACCCCGCCTATCTTCAGGAGCTTACTCATGACTTCTCTGGACTTCCCATGCTCGCATTCGATAAAGACATAAGCCTCTACAGCCATAGCCCCCTCCGTTAATGTTTGATATTTATTATGATGTTTTCCCGATAAACATTTGAAAACAATCTTTGAATATCAGACATGAAAGATGTTGCGATGGCAGTCCACACAGGTCGCCTTGCCTGATTTCATGCTTGCATGGGCGGCCCTGCCGAACTCCGTTGAAGGTTTTGGCGCCTTGTGGCAGGTCCTGCATGACGCGCTGTCCCAGGACCTGATAGACTCCCTCGCCCTCGCGGCGAACTCCTCCCTGTGCGCGTCAAAGGCCTCTTTCGTGCCGAGGTCATATCTGAACTCGCTGATAATGTCCCTTACCCCCTCAACGATATGGGTCTTGACCTTTTGAGGGAACCAGGGCGGGAAATGGCAGTCCCTGCATTCAGGGTTTATACCGAGCGTCCCGTAGTGCCTCGACCTCTTGAGGGCTTCATACGGGTAGCTCATGGAGTGGCAGGATAGGCAAAACCCGGTGGAACTGAAGTACCTCTCGGCTGAAAACACCGCGTAAGCCGCGGCGAACACGATAACGGCTGTAACAACAATAATCCTTCCTTTCCCTTTATGCATCATTCCGGGCATCTCTACCATGTTTTTATATCGACCCGCGTATTTAGCTTACCAGATTTTCCCCGGTTTACAAGGGTCTCTCTTGATTATCTACGCCCTGCGGTAAGTTTGAAGCTCCCCGCGGCTTGGGCTTAGGAGAATGCGCTCGCTATGCATGTTCAAAAGAAAAGGGGCCACGAAAAAACTCGCAACCCCTTGATTTTCTTGGCGCCCCCGAGACGATTCGAACGTCCGGCACACGGATTAGGAATCCGTTGCTCTATCCTACTGAGCTACGGGGGCGTGGAATTTTTAAGAGTAATAATTTATCAAAAACGTTGTCCGCTGTCAATCTCTTAATAACACGCCCCGAAGCAAACCGCGGGGTAAATGAGGGCGTCTTTGTCGGGCCCGGCCTCTTCAGATGATTATCCCGCCCGCCACCGGATACCCGGCGTGTTCGAGTACGAACCTGCCCGTCTCCGGGATATCCGAGAAGCTGTCCACCGCCACCGGCCTGTCAAGCCTTATCTCCACCTCGGCGACCTCGGCCGGCTTTATCGTGGACGCGTCGTTTTCGACAATCTCCACCGAGGCCGGGTCGAACCTCCTGTATATCTTCTCGATCCTGCCCTTTACCTCCTGCGTGGCGCACTTGAACGTGAGAGGGACCCCGAGCTTGTAGTCCTTGTCCACCATCCAGAAGATGTTCGCGCGCACCGAGTCCGTTATAGTCGAAGTCACCGCATCGACGATTATATCGCCCCTTTTAAGGCCGTCACCCTCTACGCGTATCCCTATGCACTCCGTGGCCTGGGCCTCGGTCAGCCCGTCTTCGAGGAACTTCCTTATCTCAAGCACTCTCGCGGCAGCCTTGCCTGGCAGGATGAAGACGTCCTGCCCTTTCCTCAGGACGCCTGCCTCCACGCGCCCCACGGCTATCTCGCCGCCGTCCAGGTCGTACATGTCCTGCACCGGGAACCTGAGCCCCTTTTCCTCCACCTTCAACGCCCTGAAACTGTCGAGGGCCTGCAGCACCGTAGGGCCCTGATACCAGGAGAGGTTTTCCGTCTTTTTCGCGACGTTCTCGCCCTTGATGGCCGAGATGGGTATGACGTAAGCGGGGGATATGTTCAGGCGGCCGAGGACCGAGGATATCTCATTCTCTATGGACCTGAAGGCCTCCTCGGAGTATCCGGCGAGGTCCATCTTGTTTACGAGCACGGCGACCTGCCTGACGCCGAGGAGCCCGAGTATGTAGCAGTGCCTCAATGTCTGCTCCCGGATGCCCTGGCTGATGTCCACAAGGAGGATCGCCGCCTCGGCCTGGGAGACTCCGCTTATCATGTTCTTCAGGAACTCCTTGTGCCCCGGCGCGTCGATAATCACGTACCTCCTCTTTTCGGTTGAGAAGAAGGTATGGGCTATGTCTATGGTTATGCCCCTCTTCCTCTCCTCCTCGAGGTTGTCCATCATGAACGCGAACTCGACGTCCTTGCCTTGAAGCGTTGACGCCTTTTTTATCTCATCGAGCTTCTCCGGCGGCAGCGACCCTGTGTCATAAAAGAGCCTGCCCACGAGCGTGGATTTGCCGTGGTCGACGTGGCCGACTATGACTATATGAAGGGACTTCTCTTCCATCATTCAATCCTCCTCACTCCTCGACGCCTTGCATCCGAATCTTTTTGAGCAGCCTGAACAACTTGAGTTTCTCGGCAACCCCTACATGTACCCGAGCGACCGGAGCTTCTGCATCGTATATGCGTCCTCCTTGTCCTGCGCCCTGCCGGCGCGCTCGGAGGTCTTTGTGGTCTTGAGCTCCTCTATTATCTCGTCCACGCTTGAGGCCTGAGACTCGACCGGGCCGCAGCAGGGCGCGCAACCTATCGACCTGTACCTCTTGCCTTCCTTGCTGAAGTAGAGCTCGGTCACCGGGATATTCTCCCTTTTTATGTACTCCCATATGTCGAGCTCGGTCATGTGGAGTATGGGGTGGATTCTGAAGTGGTTGTCCTCTTCGGTGGTGGATTTGAACTGGTCCCATAGCTCGGCCGGCTGGTCCTCGTAGTTCCATTTGAAGTCCACGTCCCTCGGGGAAAACACCCTCTCCTTCGCCCTTATCCCGTGCTCGTCCCTCCTGATGCCGAGCAGGAGCGCCTTGAAGCCGCGCCTGGCTATGGTCTGCTTGAGGGCGTTCGTCTTGAGCTCGTTGCAGCAGTCGAGCTTTGCCCCCTTTGAAGGCCCCATGCCGGCGGCCACCTGGCCCTCGTTGCGCCCGATTATCAGGTCGAGGCCCCACTTCTTCGCGTACTCGTCCCTGAACCTGTACATCTCCGGGAATTTGTAGGTCGTGTCTATATGGATGACGGGGAAGGGTATGCGTCCGAAGAACGCCTTCCTGCAGAGCCAGAGGAGCGTCGTCGAGTCCTTGCCCACGGACCAGAGCATGGCGATGTCCCTGAACCTGCTGTACGCCTCGCGTATGATGAATATGCTCCTGTTCTCAAGTTCGGTCAGATGGTCCATCCAGGTTACCCTCTCCTTTAATCGAATATCATAGTTTAATCAATTACCCTTGAAATTATCAAGTATTAAATCCGTGAGACGCTCTATATGAAGCCTTTGGGAAGGGTTTACCCCGGCCGGGAGTATGCAGTGCGCGTCGTGTCTCGTGTGCATGCCCATGAAGTGGGTTCTGCCGAAGACCTCGTTCTTCTTAAGGTTCCCCTTGAGGTCATACCCGTCGTTGCCGACGCAGACCAGGTCGGGGCCCCGGAGGGCCGCGGGGCCGCTGTATAATTCGCGGTTCTCATAGACCCTTTTTATCACCTTGCTTCCGTCGGTATCGGTCATAGCCTCGAGCGCGGACCTTATCTCCGCCGCGGTTCTCTCTACATCTTGCTCCTTGACGCTCCCAAAGGGGTATCTCTTCTCCGCGTTGATATATATGCGCGCCGGGTCCATGGCAAACGCCCTTGATCCGTCCTCCACCTGCTCGTAGTACTCCCTGCCGGAGTTCAGGGTCAAAAAATTATTTTCCCTCAGCCAGGCGTTGACGTAGACCTCTTTTTTTATCGGCGTGAATCCGTGGTCCGACATGGTCATGAAAAACCCCTTGCCGTTGGTCTTTGACATGAAGCGCTCAAAGAGCCTCCCTATGGCCGAGTCCATCTCCCTGTAGAACGACACGAACCTCTCATGGTACCTGTGGGACGCGTCCCTCGCGGCGTCGAAGAAGAAGTGGTGTATCCTGTCGGTCTCGGTGATGACGCCTATGAAGAGCCCCCAGTCCGGCTCGTCAAGGTAATGCTCGAAGGCCTCCACGCGCTTCTTTAGAGCTAAAAAGGCGTCGTCGAAGAACTCATCGGGCTTATCCGCCGCCTTTGCCGCGTCTATGTCCGGCATGTACCCTATGGAACTCAGGTAATCGTAGGCGGCCTCCGGGTACGTCCCCTTCCTGAAGTCCGGGCAGACGAACCCGGCGGTCAGCACCCCGTTCATGGGCCTTGCCGGAAAGGTCTGCGGGACGTTAAGGACGATAGACCTTACGCCCCTGTTGATGCTACCCCCGCGCCTCTCAAATAGGGTCGAGGTCTTTGCCCCCGCCGTGCCGCCGAGCATCTCCCAGACCGTTGGGGCCAGGACGTTGTCGAAGCTCGGGAAGCTCATCCTGTAACTCCCCTCTTTCAGCTCCATGAAGCCGTATATGCCGTGCTCTCCGGGGTTTACCCCCGTCATGAAAGATGCCCATGACGTGGACGATACGTCTGGGATAGAGGCGTCCATCTGGTTGAGCGTAAAGCCGCTCGACAGTATGGAGCCTATGTTAGGCAATATGCCCGCCTCCGCGTACTCCTTCATGAGGGTGTAGGGCGCACCGTCTATGCCTATTACGAATGCCTTTTGTTCATCCATATCAGATGCCATCGTTTCCTTTGATCACCCTTCCTTTTCGATTTTGCAGAGTAGCCCGCGTAGCTGGTACGAGCCGAACGCCGGGTCATACGGGGGGCCGTTGTCAGTCAGCACGTTGGCGTTCGACTCGAACGCGCCGTATAGAGGGCCGTCCCTCTCCGGGAACCACCATCCGTGCTCGACGCTCGCCACGCCGGGGTGGATTTCCTCGGTCACAAGGGCCTTCATCCTGATAGCGCCCCTGCGCGTGGAAACCCTCACCCACTCGCCGTTTGATACCCCGCTCCTCCGTGCCGCGTCCGGGTGGAGTTCCACCTGCGGGTCTGGCCGGAGCCTCCTCAGTGAATCCACCTGCCTGTGCTCGCTGTGGAAGAACTCCGGCCTGCGGCTGCCGGTGATGAGTATGAGCGGAAATTCCTCCGCGATATCCGGCGCTGAGACCGGGCCCTCAGGGGGCTCCTTGAACGTCGGCAGGGGGCCGTAGCCCATCCTCTGCAGCGTCTTTGAATATAGCTCGACCTTCCTTGAAGGGGTTCTGAACCCTTGCTTCTCATACCTCCTGTACTCATGCGGAGGGAAGATGAAGGTCTTTTTCTTCAAATCATCGAAGTTTACGCCGAGCGGCTCGAGCTGGTGGTTTATCACGTCCTCGATGGTATCCCAGGCGCCGGGCAGCCCGAGCCTCTTTGACAGCTCGTTCATTATCCACTCGTCCTGCATGGACTCGTGGTGGACGGTTATCCTCTGCTGCGCCATCACCATGTTCTCAACGACGAGCGGGTACCCGATGGCCTGATCGACCTCTGTCCAGAAGGCCGCGGGCAGGACGTAGTCCGCGTGCGCGGCGGTCGGGGTCATGAAAAGGTCCGTTACCGCGAGGAGGTCGAGCTTCTTGATGCCCTCGTAGACCTCTTTCGAGTTTGCCACGGACGTTAGCGCGTTGTTGCCGAATATCAGCAAAGCCCTCACGCGGTAGGGGTCGCCCTCCCTCATGGCCCTGAAGAGCGCGGGGATGTGGGCGGACGGCATGAAGGCCCTCCAGCCCCCGAGGAGCTTGAACTCATCGGCCCCGAGCCGCTTCTTTAGCGCCCCCTCCGGGAGCTTGTCCTTCAAGGTCGGGTAGCTCCTTATGATGTTCATCCCGAGGATGTCCCCGCCGGGAACGTCGAGGTTGCCGGTTATGGCGCGAAGTATGGCGAGCGCCCTCACGGTCTGGAGCGAGTTTGGGTTCTGCTCTATGCCGAGACCCCATTCGAGTATGGCGGGCTTATTAAGCGCATAAGTCCTGGCCGCCGTTATTATCGCTGAAGCGGGGACGGTGGTGACGGACCCTGCCCACTCGGGGGTGAATGGCGCGACGTGGTTTTTAAGCTCCTCGAACCCGGTTGTCCATCTCTCGACGAACTCCCTGTCGTATATCCCCTCGGCGATTATCACGTTTATCATCGCGAGGGCGAGGGCGGCGTCCGTGCCGGGCCTGACCGGGAGCCACTGGGCGCACCTTCGGGCCGTCTCGCTCCTCCTCGGGTCTACGGAGATCGCCGCGCACCCGGTGTCGAGCGCGCGCTTGACCGAAGGCGCTATCTCGCCGTCAGGCCCTGAGACTAACGGGTTGTGGCCCCAGAAAAGGATGCACCGGGGAGAGACCTCGCCGTAATAATCGCCGACCACGAAGCCGCCGTAGGTCAGGTTGCTTACGGTTATCCTCGGGATGAAGCACTGCGCAAGGCCCGGTTCGTACCAGTTGGGGGTGCCGAGCGCGTTAGCGAACCTCACCACGTGCATGTAGTGGTGGCGTCCCGTGCCCTGCCCGATGGCGATGGATTCCGGCCCTGATTCCCCTCTTATCCCGTCTATCCTGCCCGCTATCTCGTTCAGCGCGTCGTCCCACGAAAGCCTCTGCCACTGGCCGTCTCCCCTGCCCTTCTTCCTCTTCATCGGGTATTTGAGGCGGTCCGGGTGGTTTGCTATATCCGGGGACTTCACCCCCTTGACGCACATCCAGCCCCTGTTCATGGGGGAGTCCGGGTCGCCCTTCACGCTTACTACGCGCCCGTCCTTTACGTGGACGAATACGCCGCACCCTCCGTGGCAGACCCTGCACACGCTCCTGAATGTCTTTTCGTTGCCGTCGTTCATATTCTCTGTTTATATATTCTTGTGGTGGCAGGAGTTTCCTCCTGCCACCCTATTTAACAAACCACAAGTCGCCGTCAGGAGGAAACTCATGACGGCGCTGAAAATTACTATTTATTTACGCCCCCCGCGCGCCACACCCCAGAGCGCCCCGAGCCCGATTGACACGGCTCTCAGAAAAAGCAGCGCCGGAGAGACAACGGCCACTGCCGGGTCCTTGCGTAAGGCCGTTAGAAAAAAAGGCGTTGACAGGGCGAGAAAAAAGCCCCCCGCCAAAACGAATAGGAGCAACCCGTATGCGGGGAAGAGCAGGCCCACAGGCAGGCACGCCCCAATCATCATGGCGGCTAATATCTGGAACTTGAGCGTCTGGGGGGTGTATGTGTCCTTGAGCATCTTGTCCGGGAACCTCTTGTACACGACCATCCTCCAGTACCCCCTCCAGAACTTGAGCCTCGCGTACCTCTTGATCGAGTCCGGGTGGTTGAGGTGGCATACCACGGCCCGCGGGTTGAAGACCATCCTGTGCCCTGAGCTTGAGAGCCTGTAGGACAGCTCCGTATCCTCGTTGTTGGGCGCCGGAAAGCCCGTGTCAAAGCCGCCCGCCACGTCAAAGACCTCTTTCCTGAAGGCGGCCGAATAGGTATCGACCATGTCGATGGAGGGGGCCGCCTTCAGCATCTCGAACCTCTCCTCGAACTCGATCTGCGAGAACCGCGCCACTATGCCTGGCTGTAGAGTCCTGTACGCGCCCTTGACCGCCGAGACCGACGGGTCGGCAAAAGGCCTTGCCATCTCCTTTATCCAGTCGCTCTCCGGGACGCAGTCCGAGTCGGTAAAGAGGATTATCCCGCCCCTTGCCTCCCTCGCCCCCGCGTTCCTCGCGGCGGCCGGACCGAGGTTTCTCTGCCGGATGCACTTGACGGAGTAGCCCTTGACGATCAGCGGCGTGGAATCCGTGGATCCGTCGTCCACAACGATGACCTCGTAGCGTCCCTTCCCTACGGTCTGGTCCCGGAGCGAGCCGAGGCACTTATCTATCGTCCTTGCGGCGTTGTACGCCGGAACTATGACGGAAAACTCTATCATCCGCTCACGTGCTCTGGAGCCTTGAGCCGCGTATCAGGTATTTGGCGAAGGTCCGGAGGGACTTAAGCGTCCTTCTTATCTCCCTCGGGTGCGCTATCATCTGGGATAATTTATAGAGGATATAGCCCGGCCTCAGATAGAACTCCCTCCTCGCGTCGTCGCAGAACCTGACAAGCTCCTCGGCGCTCAACTCCTCTGTCCTTATGACGGTATTGTGGAGCCCCTCCTGGGTTATCCATTCGGAGAAGTCCGAGCTCCTTATGAGGCCCCTCTGCCTGTACCAGTCGTACGCCTCGGTGCCGGGGTAAACCATCACCGGGTAGAACTGGACGGTATCGGGGTTGAGGCCCTTTGCGAGGTCGAGGGTCTGCTTGAGCGTCTGCCTCGTCTCGCCGGGGAGCCCGGCCATGAAGCATCCGTGTATGAGCATACCGGCCCTCCTGGCGTTGTCCATGAACCCCTTCATCTCCGCGACCTTCGTCTTCTTCTTCATGTTGTCGAGTATCGTCTGGCTACCGCTCTCAAAGCCGACGCAAAGGGAGCGGCACCCGGCCTCTCTCATCAGGCGCATGGTGTCGTAATCTATCCCTATCCTCGAATTCGCCGTCCAGGATATCTTTATCCCCTTCTTGATTATCAGCTCGGACAGGGCCCTGCACCTCTTCTTGTCCACCGTAAGGGTGTCGTCCTCGAAAAAGACCGCCTTTGCCTGTGGGAAGTTCTCGACGATGTACTCCATCTCCTCCACCACGTTCTCAACGGACCTCAACCTGTAGCCCCTGCCCATGAGCGTCTGAGGGTAGACGCAGAATGTGCACGGGAACGGGCACCCCCTGCTCGTCGTTATCGTCACCATCGGGAATAGCGCGTTCGGGTTGAAGTAGTTCTCTATGCGCAAGAACTTCCTGTAGACCTTGCTCACGAACGGCAGTGTGTCGAGGTCGTCGAGGAACGGCCTTTTGGGGGTATTGACGAGGGAGCCGTCCTTGAGGTAGCTTATGCCGGGCACGATTCTAAAGTCCCCTTTTTTCTCAAGCGCTCCGGCTACCTCCACCACGGTCTGCTCGTACTCGTAGCGCGCAACGGCGTCGATCCTCTTGTCGAGCTTGAGCGTCTCTGCCGGGAGCGCCGAGACGTGTGTGCCAACGAGGAGCACGAACGCCGACGGGCGCTCGTCCTTGAGGCGGCCTCCCACAGCGACGTCGTTATTGATAGACGGCGTGGAGGTGTCCATCACTATGAGGCCGGGGTTGAAGACTCTCGCCCTCTTAACGACGTCCTCTACGGTCAATCCGTCGGCCGGCGCGTCTATGAAGTCGACCTCGAAGCCCTTGTCCATGGCCGCGCCCGCGGCGTAGGCGAGCCACATCGGGAAGTAGAGCGTCCCGCTCTTTGTGACGGCCGGGCTCCTCTGCGGCCGGGAGAACTTCTTCAGAAACGGCGGGTTCAAAAACAGTATCTTCATCAGACCACTTCCCTCGTTATTTTATCGTACTGCCTGATCTGCTCCGCCATGAAGCCGAGCTCACCCTTGAATTCTATGGCCTTGGTCGGGCACGCAAGGAAGCAGTACTGGCATCCTATGCACCCGTTGTCCCTGTCCTCGATCGTCTGCGGGAGCTTGAGCTCCACGGGGCAGTAGTCCGCGCACCTGGTGCACCCCTTCTCGCAGAGCTCTCTCTTCCACTTGAACCCCTCGAACCTCATCTCGTCCTTTATGAAGTTGTCCTGCCGGAGCCCCGTTAAAAAGAGCATCTTCCCGAACGCCTCCGTGGAGCAGAGGTAGTTGAAGGCCGCGGTGTTCCGCACGGCGAGGAAGTACTTCTGGCGCCTGGGGCTGTGGATGAAGGAGGCGAAGGCGTTGGCTATCGGCTCCTTGAACTTCTTCTTGACGCCTTCGAGGTCGAGCGCGTCGGCGAACTCGCGGTGGCGAGCGGTCAGCAGGCCATGGTCTTCGGCGGCCTTGAGGGTGCGCACCTTCCTGTAATCGAAGTCCGCGATCCTCGCGCAGACGAGGTCTATGAGATATGGGTCGACCCCGAATATGACGACCCCGGTGCGAAGCGGAGTGCCCCTCGTAGGCCCGAGCCCCTCCATGGCGATAAGGCCGTCGACGATGTGGAGGTGCGGCTTAATCCTCTTATTTATGTTAAGTATGTTCCTGGCGAGGGACCCGTGGGTCTTTTTCTTGTTCTCCTGGCCTACAAGGCACCCCATCATGTTCTTGAGGCAGACCGTCATGCCGGCCTCGAAGTGGGTCTTGAGCTTCGGCATGTTTATGAAAAAATCGGCCTCCACGCACTCCTTCGCCACCGAGGCCTTGACGCCGTCCTCGAAATCGACGCTTACGGTCTCGGAGTAGTTGAGGTCGGCTATCTTGACACCGTAATGCCTGGCGAGCCTGTCGTAGGAGAGCCTTGAGATGACGCTTATGCCGTTCCTGTAAAAGCCGCTGTTGGTGCCCTCGGCCACCGTGATGTCGGAATAGCCGTAGCCCTTGAGCGCCTTTATGACCGCGGCCACGAGCCTCAAATCCGTGGTGTTGCCTGTGAGCGCGTTCATGTTGCTGTTCATGTTCGGCTTTATGAGTATCCGCGCCGACCTCGATGCGGGCAGTATGTCGCGGTACCTTTCGAGCGTATCCGCAACTGCCTTTACTATGTCCTTGATCGAGTATGCCTTTACTATATCAAGCCTTGGACCCATTGTTCCTTCTCCCGGTCGCCTCAAGCAGGTCCGCTACCGCGTCAAATACGTCGTCTACGCCGATACTCTCCATGCACTCATTGTAAGGGGTGTGCCTGCAGACGTCCTCGTCGCAGGAGTGTCTGCACGGGAAGTCCTTTTCAACGACCCTGTGCGCGTTGCCGCAGGGCCCGGTCTCGTTGCTCTTGGACGGGCCGAATATGGCTACGGTCGGGGTCTTCCGAGCCGAGGCCAGATGGAGCGGCGCGCTGTCGTTCGTTACGAATACGTCCAGCCTGCCGATTACGGCGGCGCTCGTCCTGATGTCGGTCTTCCCGGCGAGGCTTACCCCCTTGCGGGACATCCCGCCCAATATCTCCTCTATTAGAGAGGCCTCCTGCGCGGAACCGGTGAAATAGACCCGCGCCCCTAATTCCCTCACAAGACGGTCTGCGAGGAGCGCGAACTTTTCCGTTCCCCAGCACTTGAGTCCCTTCCTCCCGCCGGGGTGTATGCCGGCGGCAAGTGGTGTGCTTATGCCGCCGATACCGAGCGCCTCAATCGCCTTTTTCACTTCACTGCCAGAGGCCGTAAGCCCCCAGTCCAGCTTATCGACGGGAGCGCCTAAAAACCTTACTATGTCGAGGTGGTACTCCACCTTGTGCTTGACCTCCTTGAACGGCACCACATGGGTAAGGAGAAACCCTCCGCCTCCCACGTTGTAGCCGACCCTGTACCTCGACCTGCTCGGATAGGCGATGAAGAGGATGTCCCTTATATCCCCCCTGGCCTCTATGACGAGGTCGTACCTCTTTTTCCTGAGCGCCTTGAGGAAGCCGAGGTATTCCCTCAATCCTCCGCCCGGATAGAACCAGAAGGCGTCGTACGCGATCACCGAGTCGACGCAGGGGTTGTCCTTTAAGAGGTCCTTTGCACCGGTTGAGGTCAGGAAGGTAATCCTGCCTTCGGGGAATAGCTCCCGCAGGGGCCTCAATATTGGCAGGGTCATGACGACGTCGCCGATATAGGCGGTGCGCACGACGAGTATCTCGCGTACGCCCTTTGCTTCTATCCTTCCATTGCCTTTAAGGATATTGAGCGGGGACCAGAGAATGCGGCCTATGGCGTCCGCGACCCTTGTGGCGATCCTCTTCTTCCTGTTGATTATCTTGTAGAACACGGCCTTTTACGCTCGTCTCCCCTGTTGCAGGACCGCAACCCGCCCCTGGGGCTTTGGCACATCATACGAATATAATATGACATCCTGCGCGGTTTTGCCATATTTTTAGAGTTTTTTGCCATATTCACAGGCCTTTTCCGCCACCTCGATGAAGTACTTTATCATCTGCCCCTTGTGGTTGAGCCCCTCCGGCACCCAGAGGTACCTCTCAGGCGAGGTAGCGTCCATCACAATATTTTCAGGGTTGTCGTTGCACCGCGTCCAGGGGGACTTGCCGGAGGCGGCGTTATTTATAAGCTCGATAGCATGCCCCTTGTAGCCGCCCTGGACATGGTCCGCGGCCGCCTGGTACCTGAAGTAATGGCAAGGCAGGCCCTTTATGAATGTGACGGCCTCCCTTTCGTCCCAGAAGTCATCCCTTGAGGACGGGAACTCCTTTAACGGCCTGTGCGTGTCGTTCTTCGTGGTGTTGAACCTGTTCGAGGGCCCCTCCCAGTCAAATACGTACTTTACCTGTTTCATCGGATAGCGGGAGAGCGCCCCGGTTGTGATGATGATGCCTATGGAAAAAGAGAGTATGCCTATGCAACTGGAGTCCGCCTCCGGCAGCCCTGAGAGGTAATCCACCACGGTCGCGAGCTCCCTCTGATGGATCGGGCCCCAGTAGTCCTCCTTCCCTCCTGACCTGCCCCTGCCCGATGGATCGTAATGGAGGACAATAAAACCGAATGAAGCGAGGTCCTCGGCCCTCAGGGCCCCGCCCTTTGCCCCGCCTTTGTCGTAGTCCGTCCCTGGGCTGTTGGCGCCGGGGACGAAGACGACGGACGGATATCTGCCCTTAACCACAGGGGCATGGACGTGGGCGTAGAGCCTGTACCCGGCGGGCGAGTCTATCCACGCCTCTCTGTATGACGTGTCTAACGGGCTTCTGCCAAGGAAGACGGAGAGGTCGGGGCCGCTGCTGCGCCCGAAGAATCTTGAAAATATGGACATATCTTTATTTAGGGTGCCTCCAAAAATCAGATATTTTTCCGAGGTCGAGGCGGGGTGAATGAAACCACCCCGGGCTTAAAGCCCCATGAGGTTTCAGAACGCTGAAATAAAAAAGCGGAGCATATATGCTAATATGTGTCCATTTTTATTTTCGCCCCAACAAAGAGATCGGGAAAAAGAGCAATTTTTAGAGGCACCCTTCTTCCACTATGAGCATCCCCGGCGAATACCTGTCGAGAAAATGCATGTAGCCCGGGTGCATGGATACGTAGCGCTCCAGCCTTGCAACGAATTGGCGCGTGGAATCCGCGGCCTTTTCCTCACCCTCAAGCTTGGAGGTTATAGGCCGTTCTATTATTATTTTATACGGTTTTTTCCCGCCAGGCACGATAAAAAGAGGGATGAGCGCCGAGCCGTTCTTCTGCGCCAGCAGCGCCGGCCCGACGGGGAACATGACCCGGTTTCCGAGGAACTCAAAGGCCTTGTGCCTGCCCACGCGCGTCCCGGTGCCGCTGCCGTCGCCGGTTATCATTATGACGCCGTTGTCGTTGAGCCATTTGAACGCGTTCCTCAAAAACGAATCCGCCTTGATTATCTCGGCCGGCATCATCGACTCGTACCTGAGCCTCAGCCTGAAGGCGACGTTCCTGCCTGTCCAGCTCAAACCCTCGTCCGATGGCAGCCCTATCTGCTTCATCCTGTAGCCCAGACGCGCGAGCGCCACAAGCGGCAGGTGTACCGGGCCGAAGTGGCCGTGGACAAGGACGACCCCCCTGCCCTCCTTGAGCGCGTTGTCGAGGTTTTCGAGCCCCTCTATATCCACGAGCCTCTTGACGCGCCTTGCGTCGAGCCTGGGGAATATGAATATGAGGAGGCGGTCGATGTAGTGGTTCCTGAAGTATTCCCTCGCGGCTTTGCCCCGGTCGGTGGAGACCCCGCGCATGCGCGCGAGATTTTTGCCGAGGAGTTCCTTCTTGCCGCCGGAAAACGCGTAGTGGAGGTCGCCTAAGAGCCTCATTATGGCGATCCCCAGGGAGACCGGCGACGCTAATATTATCCACCGGAGCGGGAACCATACGATGAGCCTCAGTATGTCCCGCCGTATGGACTCCCTCACCTCCATGTTCCATCCACCCTGTGTCCGGTTTTGGCCGAGCCCTTATCCCGCATGGCGCTAATACGCATAAAATTGCAGAAGGTACTCATCGAGGTCGTTGACTTTCTCGGTTTCGGAAGCGGAAAGGTTACTGATCTCGTCCTTATCCGCCGTCAGATTGTAAAGTTCATTGCCGATAGCGCCCTTGATGAGCTTGTAGCCGTCCCTGACTACCGATACCGACCTGGCGCCCTGCGCGGCGAGGTCAACCCTGTAGGAGATGACGGGCCTTTCCGCAAAATCCACATTGCCGTCGTTGATGACTGGCAGGAGGCTCTTGCCATCGATATCCGGGGCGTCTATGCCGGCATAGTCGAGCGCGGTGGGGAGGATATCGATGGTCCTTACGTCATTGGTAACGGTCTTTGTCGAGGTCTGACCCGGAAATTTAATCAACAGAGGCACGTGCAGCAGTGAATTGTAGAGGTTGTTGCCGTGCGTGAAATAGGTGTCATGCTCGACCATGTTCTCCCCGTGGTCTGACGTGATTATGATGATGGAATCGTCGTACATGTTCCTGTTCTTGAGGGTGGAGATTAGCCTGCCTATCTGCTCGTCGGCGTAACGTATCTCCGAATCATAGGCGGCTACATAGAGCCTGGAGTCCATGTAGTACTGGCCGTTGCTTGGCGGGCCTATCCTGGCCTGGATGTCGCTTGGCAGCGCGTCATAGGTTATGGCGCCGTCGGAGCCTAATGTGACAAGGGACTGGTTTGAAGACACGTACAAGGGGTCCATGACAAAGTTGGATAGGAAGCCGTTATTGGTCTTGTAGGGCCAGTGGGGGCTTATAAGGCCGATAAAAAGGAAGAATTTTCTTCTCGCGAGGGAGAGGTTATTCAGATAGTTTATGGTGTAGTTTACGGCGGCGCTGTCATTGAACCCGATGTTGTCGTCGGTAAAATCGGCTTTTTCGTCAAACCCGTTGTGAAGGTTGATCACGAAGGAATTGGTCTGTACCGAAACGGTATGGTAGCCGTTGTCCTGCAACAGCCCCGGCAGCATCTTCTCGGTCGCCACGCCTGCGTTTGCCGCGACGTTATAATCATGGTTGTACGCCAGCTTGCCGAGAAGCATGGAAGCGAACGACGGCAGGGTCCACGGCGCGGCGCTGTAGGCGTTCTCGAATACCACGGAAGACCCCGCAAGGACGCTTATGTTGGGGGCGGTATCCCTTGAGTATCCGTAGAGAGGGAGATGGTCGGCCCTGAGCGTATCCACGACTATCATGATGATATTCGGGCTACTGACGTCGGGCGCTACGAACGCGAGGTTTATGACGGCGCTCGCCGCGGCAGAGACGTTTGAAGATGAATCTTTGAACCATAAGTACAACTGCTTATCACCGTAATTTCCGCTCACTTCATAGGATACCGTCCCGTTATAGCCCGATGACGGCGTGACATCGACCCACCCGGCCGCGTCAGGCGCCGGGGCGGTCGGGGATTCCGAAATATAATAAGCGTTGACGGCCGCGTTGTCCGTGGCGCCTATGTTCAAAGAGACGGTCTTTGAAGATGTGTAGGCTTGCCCGTTATTTATGGATAACGACACGTTCTGAGGGGGCACGGCGTCCCCGGAAGATGTGCCCCCGCCGCAGCCGTTGACAGCAAACGCCGCCGTCAATGTCAGAAACGTTAGGAAGAGCCTTGCGGGAGAACGCTTAAGAGTGGATGCCATGAGTTGCCCTGCCCTGTCTGGATGCGGAGATATGAAGCCTACGGGGATTTCAGAATCCACTGGACTGTTATCAGTCATCGGCTATCTGTTACCGGTTATCTGTTCTCGGTAAAAACACGTCTTTATCCTTCACCGATAACTGATAACCGAGTATGAGAAGATTAATAAACCCGTGGCGGCTTAAGAACGCCAAAAAACCTACTTGCCCTTGAGTCTCATCGCCAGGTTCATGAACCTCTCGATATAGGCGGTCCCTGGGTTCGTGTAATACCTCGGGTAGAGGAGGTCGTCGCCCTTTTCCACCATCCCCTCCTTCAAAGCTATCTCGTAGAGCTTCGTGTGCGGCTCTATCCTCATCGAGTTGAACTCGAAGTGGACTCTCCTGCCCATCCCGGCCCGCGCCTTGAGGCAGAACCCGGCCATGGAGAGGAAGGAGGAGAGCGTCTGGCCCGGTGGGTTCTTGAAGAAGTTATAGCAGACCTCGAACCCTCCGGTCTCCTTCAATACGGCGTAGGCCTTCTCTATGTCGTCCCTGGTGATGTTTTTTCCAAGGGCCTTCAAGACCGCGTCGGAAAAGCCGTCGGGCGAGAGTATCACCTTCCGGCAGCCCGCCTCCCCGCACAGCTCGACGAACTCCCTTGTAAGTCCGCTCTCGCTGAACCAGGCCGACCACCGGGGCTTTATGCCGCGCCTGAGTATCTCCCGGCAAATCGCCTCAGCGTGCTTCAAGGGTATGTTGAAGACGGAATCGACGAACGTAAAGCTGTCGATGCCGTACTTGGCGCCGAGCGTCTCTATCTCGTCCACTATCTTCTCCGGCGCGCGGAACCTGTATCTCCTGCCGTTCAAAAACCCGTATATGCAGTAAACGCACTTGAGCGCGCACCCGCGTTTTGTCTCGATGCCCACGGCCTCCGGGACGTCTTTATAGGCGGCCACGGGGTTCAAGTCCCTGTCGGGCGGCGGTAGCCTTTTGAGGTCAGCCGGCTCCGAAGGTCCGGTGAACCTGACCTTACCGTCCTTCCTGTAGTAGACCCCTTTCACCTTTTCAGGCGCGCCGAGGTTGTCGAGCAGGTCCGCTATTATAAATTCGCCTTCGAGATAGACACCGTAGTCTATCCTCGGCTCGTCCTCCATTATCACGCCCGCGAACATGGAGAACCCGGACCCCCCGGCGATGATCTTCGCGTCCGTGACGCTCCGTATCTCGCCCAGCATCTTCTTGAAGAACTCGTAGTAGAATACCACCCGCCTCTTGTTCGTGGAGTCGATGTTCCTGAGCGACACGCCCACGGCGTCGGGGCGAAAGTCCCTTATGACGCGCTTTAGCTCCTCGAACGGGTTTTCATGGACGTTCGGGTCGAACCCCCGCGCCTCGTGTTTGCCGAGGCCGGGGCGGATGCACGCGAGCCCGAGAGGGAATACCGGCGGCTCGCCCCCGCCCAGATAGGACTGTACCAGCAGTATCTTCATGCGGGGGATCTGCCGGAGAGCCTCTTGGCGAGCCTGAAGGAGGTCTGGAGGCCCGCGTAAAGGGACTTGAAAAACGGCCTGAGCGGAGCGCTATTCAGGACGTCCACGACAGGGGACGACACAAGGAGCTTCAGGAGCGGGCTTGGGAACCTGCCGTTCCTCGATAGCGTTATGAGGAGATTGAGGTAGTTCTGGCTCCGCATCGTGTAGCTCTTCTCGTATATCTCCTTCTTCTCGTCCCTCACCAATCCGTCCCTCTTCGCCTGCTCGTAGAGCTTGGTGCCGGGGTAAAGGACGAGGGAGAACGGCTGGAGGTGGAAGGGCTTAGGTATCTCGGCGATGAGCCTCAGGCTCTCTATCCTGTCCTCGTCGGTCTCGTAAGGCACGTCGAGGATGAAGTCGTAGCTCGGTGGGACCATCCTGTCCTTGTACCGGTTTATGATGCGGAAGGCCTTCATGAGCCTCTCGTTGTCCATCTGCCTGCGGTTGAAGAGCTCCTGTATCCTCCTGCTCCCGCTCTCCACCCCCATCTGCAGGTATATGAGCCCGGCGTCCACGAGCATGTCCATCTTCTCCTCGGTGACGGTCATGGGGGACGCCAGACAGCTGAACGGGAGCCCGATCTTCTCCTTGTAGGCAACGCAGAACTCCTCGATGCTCTTCTTGTTGCGGGCGAAAAAGGCGTCGTCCGAGATCCATATGAAGCCGACGTACGGCAGGTTCTTCTTCACCCATAGTATCTCGTCCATCACGTGGGCCGTGGACCTCCAGCGCAGGTAGTTCTCGTTGTTGTAGAGGCCCTTCAATGTGTCGTTTATGCAGTAGGTGCACTTGTGCGGGCACCCGCGGCCGGTCATCGTCTGGTACCCGGTCTTGTTCAGGTATCCGGAGACCGTGCCGGCCTCCATGCGGCCCTTAAGGAGCGCGAAGGTCAGGGGCTCAAGCCTGCCCTCATGCATTATGTGGTGGTCTTCGCAACTGTAGTCCGGCCTCGGGTATATGTCGAGGTCGTGCGGGAGGCTCCGCGTCGGATTCCTTACCACCCTTGCGCCAGACTTCATCCAGAGGTTCTTCACGTCATGGTAGGGCCTTTTCTCCTCCATCCTCTGCGCGAGCTCCAGCATGGCCTCCTCGCCGTCCCCCACGCACACGATGTCGGCATGGTCGAGGGACTCCTCGGGCCTGATGGTCGGGTGGACGCCGCCCCAGACTACAGGCGCCTTTATCCCGCCCGATTTGAGCTTTTCCGTAATCTGCACCGCGCCATCGTAAAAATTGGTCATGAGGGTAATTCCAATGATGTCGGAGGCCCGGACGAGCGAAATCAGCGAATCGAGCGCCGAGTCCGCGTACCTCTTGACGCCGTAGACGAGGTTGTCCCCGTAAGGGTCGGGTATGAATATCAGCTGCGTCGTGTGCCCGTTGGCCTTGAGATAGGCGGAGATCGTGCGTATACCGAACGCGGTCACGTCCGGGTATGGGGATATAAGCGTTATCTTCATCTCTTTCTGCCGTCCACTATCGGGTCGCTCATCCTCATCTTGTTCAGGAACAGCCTTATCCTCTCCCAGTCGTGGCTCCAGATGACCTTTATGCCCTTGAATATGAACCTGATGAATTCGCCGACCCTGCAACCGATGTTGTAGAGGAAGGAGAGGTTCATCTTTGAGAGGAAGTTCACAACCGGCTCCCTTGCGAGAATATTGAGGATAGTCCTCGGAAAATGCTGGAACGTAAGGAGGTATATGAGAAAATTAGGGTATGAGCGGTTGGGCGACACGTAGAACGGCTTCCTGTATATGTCGGAGGCGTCGTCCTTGATAAGCCCCTCTTTCTTGGCCTTGTGGTAGAGAAACGTCTGCGGGAAAAATACCAGGCTCGATATGCAAAGCCCGTAGGGCTTGGGCAGTTGCATCAGAAGCCTCACCGTGTCCATCGTATCCTCATCCGTCTCCCAGGGGTTATCCAGGATGATGTGGTAGTCCGGCGGGAATATCCTCGGCACGTACCTGGAGATGGTCCTGGCGGCCTCCACTATCTTCTCGTTCGACTCGGTCCTGTTGTACAACTGTTTGATGCGCGAGCTTCCGGTCTGCACGCCCATCTCGACATAGACCATGCCGGCGTTCACGAGGTGCTCCATCTTCCTCTCGGAGATGGTGGTCGGGCTCGCCTGGGTATAAAAGGGCAGCCCTATCCGCTCCTTATAGAGCCTGGAGAACTCCTCTATCTCATGCACCGGTCTGGCGAAAAACGTATCGTCGAAGAATTGAACGGCCCCGATGAACGGGAACCTCCTCTTGATGTCCTCGAGCTCTGTTATGAAGTTCTCCACGCTCCTGGCGCGGAAGTACTTCAACCCGACCTTCTCGTACATCTCCTTCTGATTGCTTATATTGCAATAGGAGCACTTGTGCGGGCATCCGCGGTCCGTCATGGTCCTGTAGGCTATCCGGAGCTTGCCGTCCGGGTGCGGGAGCCTCGGGAGCACATTCCGGAAGGCCTCCGCATCGAGCGGGACGATCCTGTTGGTCTTCAGGTCGAGGAGGTAGTGGTCCTTGAGGCTGAAGTCGAAGAACGGCAGCTTGTCGAGCTCGATGAACGAATCCCTCAGCCTGTTTCTTATGATACCGCCGTCCTTCTTGAACCACATCCCCTTGACGTCTGAAAAATCCCCGTTCCTCTCCTTCCGTTGCGCAAGCTCCAGGAGCGACTCCTCGCCCTCGCCTATGCAGACGGCGTCGGCGTATTTGAGGGCCTGCTCCGGGCTCGTGGTCGGGTGTATCCCGCCCCAGACGACGATGGAAGAGAGGCTCTTCTTCAGGGCCTCCGTAACCTGGATGGCCCTGTCGAAATAGTTGGACATGAAGGAGACGCCGACTATGTCGGAGCCCTTGCAGAGCTCCACTATACGCTCAAGGACGGAGGCGTCATAGGCGTAGACGAAGTCCGCGCCCTTTTTAAGCTTGCCGATGCTTCCCGGAAGGAATATCAGACGGGTATCGAAGCCGTTGCTCCTCAGATACGCGGAGAGGCTCCTTACGCCGAAGGCGCTTATATCCGGCGGCGTCGGCGTTATTATGGTTATTTTAGTCTTCATCTCTTTTGCTCTCTCCCGCGTTGCGATGCCGAGACTTGAAAAACGGCGCGTCCCCGTGCTCTTCCATGAACCTCCTGAACGCGAGGAAGCCGAGGTAGTGGCCCGGGTGCCTGCGGACGTACTCCTCAAGCCTTTTGACGAAGGCCGCGGTCCGCCTCTCCACGAAGCCCTCCCCGGTTTCATCCCCCATCGGCGGCTCGATGACGAGCCTGTGCCTGCCGCCCCCCTCCCTCACTATGAAGGCGGGCAGGACCGCGCAGCGCGTTCGTTCGGCTATCTCCATGGCGCCTGTGGAGAAGAACGCCATCCCGCCTAAAAACTCCGCCGCGACCCTTGTCTTGCCTCCACCTCCGTCCATGGCGATGCCGAGGACCTCGTTCCTTCTAAGGCACAGAAAGACCTCTTTCATGGCGCCGAATACGTTTATGTGCGTAACCGGCAGAGACTGCTCGTGCCTCCACCTTATCTCGAGCCCGCGCTTCCACATGGCGCCTTTTTCCCCGGGGAGTTTCTCCTCCCATACAGTGGGGGGCGCGCTTACCTGGCTCATCTTGAACCCCCTGTAGCCTATGGCGGGCATGATCATCTGGTTCGAGCCGAAGTGGGCGAAGACGAGCATGGCCCCCTTGCCGCGCCCGAGGGCCGCGTCGAGATTCTCAAGCCCTTCGCACTCGACGAAATCGGCGATATTCCCGCTGTTGAGCGCCGGATATACCAGGACCTCGAGGTCCTTGACCGCGTTGACTGCAAAGGCGTCGCGCACGGCGTGCCGCATCTTTTCCCCGTCGCGGCCCATGAACCTTGAGTACTCCTCTTCCAGCGCTCTCCTCCTGTTGCGCGCCATAAGGCGGAGGGCCGAGCCCAGGAGGCCCGCCAGAAAATATATGTATCGCGCCGGCATCTTCCGGACAAAAACCCTGAACGGATACCAGTATACCCACAGGAGCGCGTTTTTCACGGCACTGCCTATCAATCCCATAGCGGACCCCGCTACTCCATGTAACCGAGGTTCTTGAGCTTTTCCGCTATATCTTTTTCCTGCTCCTCCGACAGTTTTTTAGCCTCGGTCTCATCCGTGGCCGCGTCGTCGGTGTAACGTACCGGTTTACGGGCAAGGTATTCCGGCTCCAGCGCCTGTTCCAGCGCCGCTCCGTCCATATACGCCGGGACGGCCATATCCATAAGATGGAGTATGGTGGGCGTAACGTCTATTATCCTCGGGTTGTCCAGGACAACGCCCTTTCTTACCGCCGGGCCTTTGAGCAGGAAGATGCCGTGCCTCTCATGCCTGCCGGACCATCTGTGCGACAGGAAGAGAGAGTCCTCGAAGGCCTTCCTGAAAAAAAGGAACTCGTTCGGGGCGATTATCTGGTACCCGGGAGAGCAGATGAGAGTCAGGTCCGGCGCCTTATGGGCGTGCTCCCCGGAGTATATATCTTCCCTCCTGTAGACCTCTGCAATAACCCTTTTCCCGGCCCCATCCCTTATCTCGCATAGCTCTCCGATGAGCCTGCTTGTAACGTCCAGGTACTGCGCGGGCGAAAGGTCGGGGTTTATATAGATCGCCCCGGCAACGCCTTCGGAAAAGGCGGTCGTCTTTTCAAAATCGATAAGCGAGTAAAAGACGTTGATGGACTCATCCCCGCCTGGCTTTGTCCTGCCCCATCCGGCGTTGGGAAGCACCTGCCTGAGGGACCTGGCCAGGCCGCGCATTATCCTGGAACCATTTTTCGCCCTCAACGCCGAGGCCATATCCTGCTTCAACGTGAGATAGCCCTTTTTAAGGAGCCAGTTATTGAGAAAGAACGCCGCATTCAGCGGACCGGAGCCGTGGTCCGACACCATCATCACGTTCGTATCCGGCCCGGCCTTCTCAATGATCCTGCCGAGCGCGGCGTCGAGCCTTATGTACACCTCCGCGACAGCGCCGCCGTATCTGGAGTGCTCGGGGTGCCGGGGGTCGAGGTACTTCCAGAAGAAGTGCTGGACGCGGTCCGTGGCCATGAAGACGGCGAAAAAGAAGTCCCACGCCTTGCGCTCAATCAGATACAGGCAGACCTTCTCCCTGTAATCCATCATCTCTACTATGCGCTTCAGGTATGCTCCGGGGTCGCTCTCCTGCCTGCACTCAATCATGTATTTGCCGAAGAGGCCCTCTATCTCGGCCTTGAGCCCCGGCGGGGTGATGAAGTCGTCCGCGCCGTCAGGCGTGAACATCCCTGAGATGCTAAACCCGTCGAACTCATCCGGCGGATAGGTCAACGGGACGTTCATCACGCCCGACTTCCTGCCCTTGTCGCTCAGGATGGACCAGACCGGCCTTACCGCGCGCATGGTCGCGTTGGAGAAGACGATCCTCTTCTGCTCGGGCCTGTAGACCATGGCATCGTAGATGGCGTGCTTGCCGGGGTTGACCCCGGTGGATATGGAGGTCCAGGCTACCGGCGTCAGCGGTGGTATCGTGGATTCAAGCCTGCCCCAGGCGCCATCCCGCATCAGACTTGCCACGTTGGGCATCAATCCCCTGTCCACAAGGGGCTTGATGATGTCGAAGGTGGCCCCGTCCCAGCCCACCACTATGGTCCTTGTCCTCTCCATCATGCCTTATTCCTGTTGAAACCTTTTATAGCGCCTTTGAAAAAAGAGAAGGCGTCCGGCGGCAGCGCGTCGGTCAGCGACAGCACGCCGAAGTACGCTATGGACCCGAAGCCCACCGCGGCCGGGATGGAGTACCGCTTGAGCCAGATCGTGCCGGCGGCCCCCGTCGCGCCGGCTAACAGCGTCTTTGACAAAATCTTGTCGAGAACGAGCGGAAGCCCGTTCCTGACGACGAAATAGATGGAAAATAAGAACAGGAGGCAGTACGAAAAAAGGGCGATGTACGCGGCCGCCATGTAACCGTAATCCGGTATCAGGAACAGGGCGGCCAGAAAGTTAATCGCCAGGGCCGTCCCGCCGTAATAGACGCTGTACTTCTGCTTGTTCATCACTATCAGCATGGTGTTGAGCAGTATGTCCATGGAAAGCGGGACCGCCGCCCACGCAACCACCATGAACGTGGCGGCTGACTCCGAATACTTGCTGCCGAAAACGACGTCTATTATCTCCCCCGCGAACAGGCAGAGGAATATCGAAAGGAAGACGCTCAGTATGAATATGTACCTGAAGGTCTTATCATAGACCGCCGCCACCCTGGCCGGGTCGCTTTTCATGAGCCTTGAGAGCACGGGCAGGAGGGCCGCGACCAGGGCGAACGGCAACACCTGTATCTGCATCACCATGTTGTGCGGTATCTGGAACAACGCCACTTCCTTCGCGCTCCCCAGCCATTTCAACATCAAGACGTCGATCCTGAAAAGATTTTGATAGAAAAATATGCCGAGCCCTATGACCGAGGAGTGCTTGAGCAGGGCCCAGAACACCTTTCCGTCTATCGTAAAGGACGGGCGCACGAACCTGTATGACACGATGACGGCCGCCACGGACAACTGGACGGCGTTGGCGGCGGCCGTCGCTATCAGGAGCCATAAAAGGCCCATGTCAAGGTATATGACCACGGCCACGCCGGCGGACATGACGACGCAGGATACGATCGTTATCAAAGGCTCGTAGAGCATCTTCTCGAACGCCTGAAAGACGATCCTGAAGAGCATGCCGAAGGTAAGGAAGGTCTCGGAGAATATCGCCACGACGATGCCGGCCGCCATCAGCTTTGAGGGCCTCAGGAACGCCAGGAATATCAGCATCGCGGCAAAGGCAATGGAGGCAAGCGCCCCCCTGAGCACCAGGGCCGAGCCGAGATAGACGTGCGCATTGGCCCTGTCCATGGCTATATCGCGGATAGTGACCTGCTGAATGCCGAAGTACGACAAGGCCATCACGGACGATACCAGCGCTACGATGTAGGCGTAGTCCCCGTACAGTTCGACGGAGAGATACCTCGCCGCCGCGATGATGATGAAAGAGGAAGCGGCGATCTGAATCCCCCTTGCCATCAGTATGAATATCGAGTTCTTTATTACGCTCATGGCACAACGCTCAAGGTGATATGTTTATTGCCGACGAAGTTGTATTGCGTCGGCATGGTGTTTTTCAGCGCCCTGCTATTTATTGCAATCCTCCGGGCATACGCCCCTCTGCTGTTCTATGGGCTGGCATATCCCGTCGCCGCACCTGCCCTTCTGCCCGCCCATATTTCTGTTCCCTCCCGTCGGCCTGTCCCCTCCCCTTCCGTTCCCTTCCATTCCACGGCCTTCATGGCCGTTCGGCAGGTTTGCAGGCGCCTCCCCCGCGTTCAGGTCGAAGACCTCCACCACGGCGGCCTCGAAATAAGCGGCGCAGAACCTCCTATTCCTGAAGTCGAATGAGAAAGACGACTGGATGGATATCACCGGAGACAATGGCCATTGCCTCTTCAGCACCATATCCTCATATTCGTATACATGTTCACTCATCATCGACGGCCCCGGCCTCGCGGCGCCTGAGAGGTATACCCTGTTCTTAGAATTGTCGAAGGCGACGACCCTGTCGCCGTAGGGGAATGTCGCCCTCTGCGCAAGGGTCTCGGCGTCAAGCACCCTGTCGCCGAGGTACAGGACGCCCTTCTCGGGGTTCGACGTCATTATATGCTCCGCCTTCGTTACGCTCACGAAGGCGGTCTTCACAAGCCTGTAGCTTCCGGCGTCGTATGCGTGGAGCGTCTGTTGCTCCGGCATGTAGACGTAGAGCCTCCCCATTTTCTCATTGAACGCGAGGACTATCTTGCCGGGGGACGGGTTGGCGTTCGTCCTTTCGATATCGAAGTTCTCTATCTGTATGGTCCTTATCAGCCTCTGGCCTTTCGCGTCCACAACCGCGAGCGTCCCGAGCTCCGGGAACGCGGCGTAAAGGACCTGCCCCTTCCTGTCCATTATCATGGCAGAGAGGTTGTCGGTCCTCGGTTTTTTCGCGAGCCCCAAGGGTATGTGGGATACCACCCTGTTGGAGATGGTATCTATCACGTCTATCCTGCCGGCGTAATGGCTCAGCACATATAACATGCCCCCGTCATAGACCATGTCCGTGGGCCAGAGCCCTATGCCCTGAGTCCCCATGCCGGCGTTCTCGTTGGGGATGGTGGTGATGGCCCTGGCGCGCATGTCATAAAAAGAGATGAGGTTGCCGCCGAGCCTGTCCCTCGTGTAAAAGCCGGTAGAGTCCGCGTTCAACGCTATCTCGTCGACGGATATGCCCACGCGTATGTCCTTGATCTTCCTGTTGCCGCCATTGAGGTCGAACACGCTTATTGTCCCGTCTCCGGTATTGGAGGAGTAGAGCTTGCCGGTCTGAGGGTCTATGTCGAAATAGAGCCCGTCGGGGCCGTGCTTTATGCGGCTGACGACGTTGCCGGAGGCGTCCTTGATGTTGATGACCCCATAGGCGGCGTTCTCGTCCTGCAGGTACCCGACCTTGAACGGATAACCCGAGTCCAAAAAGCTCAAGCCCCTGTAGGTCTGGGGCGTGCCCTTCCTGGGCATGGGGAGATAAGACGGGAGGGTTGGAGCCTCTGTCGCCATTTTCCGCACTATGTCGACCTTGAAGGTCTTCTTGCTGCCGAAGTCAAAGAGATAGAGGTCGTGCGTCCTCGGGTCGAGGAACATGAACCCGCCGGGCATCCCGATGTCGAACGTATCGACAAGCTCGTCGCTGTCGAGGTCTACGACCCCGATGGAGGTAGACTTGGTTCCGCTGATGTAGAGGCGGCGTTTCGCGGCGTCGACCACCGGGTTGCCGAGCTTCAGGATATTGCCGTAGGGGGTCCTGGTGATGAGGTCTTTTATGTTTATCCTTTCAAGCGATTGCACTGTGGGCGCGGCTGAGGCGGCCCTCCCTGGCTGAGGGCCGGGGTGCGCTCCGGCAGCGCCTGAGTGGTTGACGTCTTCGAGCTTGAGGACGGCGTCGTGTACGAGACGGGCCGCCTCCGCCGCGCCGCCGGAACCGAGCAGCGACTCGATGCGCCGCGCCTCCTCCCTCGAGAGGACTCTATCCACCGGCATACCGCTGTGGAGCATGGACGATATGACCCCTCCCAACTGCCTGTACCTCTCCTGAACGTTCCCGGCATTGGCCGGGGACTGGCGCTCCGCGGCAATGAGCTCCCGCGTCGCCGCCGACGGGTCGCCCTGATTTGGCTGCCTCTGCCCGTCCTCGGCCAGTACGTCGCCCGGCAAGAGGTGTTGGACCACAGGCAGAAGGAAAAGGAAGACCGACGCCATACTCAGGAAAAATAATTTTTTGCACATTTTAACACCCCTCGGATGGGTTGCAGGTTTACGGCAGCCGCACGTTTCAAAAAAGCTTCGGCGATAAACGGCTCAGCCGCGT
This sequence comes from Deltaproteobacteria bacterium, assembly GCA_016234955.1. Taxonomy (GTDB): domain Bacteria; phylum Desulfobacterota; class GWC2-55-46; order GWC2-55-46; family GWC2-55-46; genus JACRLF01. The sequence continues at coordinate 30,409 of JACRNN010000204.1, forward strand.
TTGAAAAAGCATTAAAAGCTCACGACCATAGGGTTTTCCGCTCGCCCGGACGCGGGCCGACGGGGATAGGCTACCCTCCCTGATCTGATACTTCAGCGCTTATAGCCCTATTATCAGCGGCCTTTTCCCTGTCCTTGACGATATTCACCACCGCCATGGCGAACCCAAGCGGGAACCAGAAGTACTTCGAGCCGTACGAGGTAAGGTCATAGTCGACAAGGCCGTGCACGCCGCTCTCGGTAATCAGGGCCGCCACCGAGGCGAGCAGCATGTAATAACAATAGTCCCTTTTCGCGTTCCTCAGGTGGAAGTAGGTGTTTTTCACTATCAAATATAAAAGGATTATCAGAAGCAAGACGCCAAATACCCCCATATCGTAGAAAAAGGCGAACGACACGCTGTTGACCTCCGGGGACGTGACCGTATTGCCGCCGCTCGAATAATATACGAACCCCCCGTTCCCCAGGCCCACGAGGAGCTTATATGGGTGCTTGACCATCTCATGCAAGCCGTTCTTCCACCATATCTCCCTCATCTCCATGCCGCTGAGGCCCTGCCCCTGCGACGTATCGGCCTCCGTTCCTGTGAATGTTTTATCCGAGAACAGGAGCTTGCCCTTGTAGCCGAACCCGACAAGCATCCTGTCGATGAGGCCGGGCTTGACCACAAGCACCGTGAATACAAACAACACGAAGAAGATGAAAGAATACTTGATGAACCTGTTCCTGAAACCGGGGTTTATGAAGATAAAAAACAGGTAGGCGCTGGTAAGCCCGATTATCACCCCCCTGGAAGTGGTCAGTATTATGCCGAAGAGCATGTACATTATGAGGATGAAGTAGATGGCCTTTACCTTCCACCTCTTCTCGTGCGCCATCGAACCGAGCGCCATGAATACCGCCATGGATACGTAGCCCGCGACATGGTCGACTCCGCCCAGGCCCGCGGGCCTGTCGACCTGCTCCTGGAACGCCATCTTAAGACCGCTCCCCTTGGTGAGATATATGGTCTTCTCAACGTCTATCCATTGGGAAAGGATTATGGCGGTCGCCACGGCCACGCCCGCGAATATCCAGATATAGGACGTCCTCCTGAGCGTGGCCTCGTCCACGACCGTATTCAGGACAAGATAAAAAAGGGCGATGTTCAGGAACGTAATTACGGAAAGCCAGGCGGCTATCTTCAAGTGGGGCGCCCATATCATGGAGACGGTATCGAAGACGACGATGATCCAGAGGACGCTCGTTACCGGGGACTCCCTGAGGGGCTTTTTTTTGGCGACGCTCAACACTACAACGCCGAGTATGCCCGCTAAAAGAGGCAGATAATACGGATATATCCTTATCTCATAGTACGGCGGGTACGAGATGAAGTACTGCACCATCTCCTCCACCAGTACCAGCAATACGAGATAAAATGCGTATACAGGCTTGAACAGCCCCACGGCGAATATGCCGGCCGTTGCCAGCGATACGGCGAACACGTACCACGGCGCGGCAAGATAAACCATGCCCAGGACGACCCCGGCGGTCAGGAATATGGCCGGCAGATGAACCCCGTTCTTGGATATCGAAACCCGCATATCTTTCATTTGGCTGGAAAAAGGCAAATCGATACCGGGCAGCTTACTAACTTTGAAGGGTTAGAGAACGACAACTCCACCGCCGTTTGACGCCCGGCCAGCTTCTCGATGCAATGAAAAGCCTCCGGCAGGCGGTCCTTTATGCTTCCGGCCCTGTGGGTGTCGCTCGCCAGTATATGCGCAAGGTTGTTTTTAACCAGCGCCTTCACCGCGCCCTTGACCTTCCTGCCGTACTCGCCGAGCAGGCTGCCGGCGTTTATCTGCACAAGCACTCCCCTGTCCACGAACTCCTTGACGGCCGTATAATCCCTTATGACCTCGTCGCACCTCTCCGGATGGCACCAGATAGGGGTTATGCCCGAAGTCATCAGCTTGAAAAAGACGTCATGGGCGTACATGGGTATGTCATATGGAGGGAACTCTATCAACGCGTACTTCCCCATGCCGTTTATCGTGAGCCTCCTGTCGGAGAGCACCGCCGGCAGGTCGTGGCTGAACCAAAGCTCAGCCCCGAGGGCTATGGCTATGCCGATATTCCTGGCGGCCACAGCCTCCTGAAGCTCCTTGAAGAGGCAGGCCACTCTATCGAGGTCCATGCCGCTATACGGGAAGTGCGGGGTCAGGACCACCCCCCTGACCCCGGCCTCAGCCGCCTCTTTCATTATTACGAGGGACTCGCCCAGGTCCCCGGCGCCGTCGTCCACGCCGGGAAGGATGTGGGTATGTATGTCGAAAAATTCCATAGTAGGCCCCGATCGGATGTCCCGTCTACTTGTACTGCTGATAATAATAGTAGTAGGAATGCCTGCTGGTGGAGACCTTGTTCAGAGCGGCGCCTATAACGTTTATCCCCGCCTTGGTAAACAGTTCCATGATATCGGCGATATGCTTTTTCTTGGCCTTGCCGCTCTCTATCACCAGGATGACCCCGTCTGCGGCCCTGCCTAATATCACGGCGTCGCTGGCCGCCAGGATCGGCGGGGAATCGATGATCACAAGGTCGTATGCCTCTTCCATGTCCTTTATCAGCTGGTGCATCTTCTTTGACTCGACGAGCCTGGCGGGGTCCGGCGGGATAGGCCCCGTGGGGATTATGCTCAACCCCTCCACGCCGCTGTCCAGACGGACGGCGTTTTCATCCGCCTCACCCACGATGAAGCTGGTAAGCCCGATCGTCCTGGGCACGTTGAAATATACGGTGATCCCCGGCCTTCTCAGGTCGCCGTCTATCAGAAGCACCTTCTTGCCTTCGGTGGCCGCCTGTATGGCGAGGTTCGAGGCGAAGAAGCTCTTGCCCTCGTCCTGCACAGAGCTTGTCACAACGATGCTCTTTGGCGGTTTGTCGGTGGTGGCGAACCTTATGCTGTTACGTATGGTCCTCAAGGACTCCCTGATGGGCGACCTCGGGTCCGCCTCGTTGATGAGCTTAGGCTCCTTTTTCTTCAACATGAAGACGCTTCCGAGGTAGGTAAGGTGCTTTACGGCCTTGACGTCATCGGAGGTGCAGACGGAATCGTCGAGGTATTCTATCAGGAGGGCCGCGCCCATCCCGAAAGGCGCGCCGAGGACTATCGCTATGATCGTATTGAGAAAGAGGTCCGGGTGCCTGTGCTTGGAGTCGTTCCTGTCGTGGACTATCGCCGGCTCCACGATGTATATGCTTGAGACCGCCATGGATTCGGCCATGCCCATCTGGTAGCGGTACTTCAGCATGGAGTTGTATATGTCCTGCGTGACGTTCACCGAGAGTTGGAGCTGGGCGTAATCCGCCGACTTCCTCGGCAGGGTCATCAACTCGCGCTCATACTTCTTTATGATTACCGGCAGGGCCTGGTTCTGGCTCTCAAGCGAGGCCATGTCCACGTAATATCCGGCGAGTTTTACCGAGACGTCCTGGTAGACCGGGTCTATGCCCACGGTCTCGCTGCCGAATATCTTCTTGAGCTCCTTGTCGAGCAGGTCCTTTGACTCGTTGATCTTGTTCCGTATGTCTATAACGGCGGGGTGCTCGCCGGTGTATTTCGTCCGCGACTCGGCAAGGCTCAGGTAAAGGTCCCTCAGCGTGACCTTGAGGTTCAGGACCATCTCGTTGTCCTTCATCTGTTCGGAGGTCTTCTGGTACTTGGGGATGGCGCTCAACTGGGACTCGGCCCTGGATATCGACGCCCTGTCCTTGAAGATGGCGACGTTGTTGTCGGAGACCTGCTTCCTGTAGTCCGATATCCTCTGCAGGAGGTTCGTCGTCTCGGTATCGAGGTTTACGGTCTGCTCCTTCTCCTTGTAGTCCTTGAGCTCCTTTAGCGCGTTCTGGTATTCAGCCCTGGTCCTCTCTATGTTGGCCTCTATGAATTTGGAGACGCCCTTGTAGTCCTCCCTTACCCTCTTCAATTCGTCTCTGATAAAGGCATCGGCCATCTTGTTCGCCAGGGCGGCCGCCTGGACATTGTCCGGTGAAACCGCCTCTATTTCAATAAGGTCCGTCGATTCGTTCTGTTCGAAGTCGACGTGCGGCCTCGGTAATATCATGGCGAGGACGGAGGAGTCGAGCAGGTCGTCGGCCGTCATGACCTCTTCGGTCGACTCCACGTTGACGCCGAGGAGGCGCAGAAAAGGCCTCAAGAGGGGGATCGCCTTCATTATCCGCGCCCTTGTCCTCTCCCTCGTGACCTTGAGCTCGGATACGACCCTCTCGGCCACGGGCCTCACTCCGGCGAGGGCAAGGTAATCGGCCCTGTCGGTGTCGGTTAAGGCGGTGGTGGAGGAAGTCCCTGAGCTCTGCAACCCTATGCTTGAGAGGATGGAAGAAGAGGCCGCGGACCTGCGCAACAGCACCTGCGCGGTCGCGTCATACCACGGCGTTATTAAAAGCGAGCCGGTGACTATCGTGAGGAAGACGGCAAAAAACAGGATTATAGCCGTCCACCTCCTCCTCCAGAGGATTTCGAGAATATGTCTAAGTTCCATTTGATTCCCCTACGCGCAAAGTTTTGAAGTCTATTTGGCCGGGATGGAAAGCGGCGTCGTGGCGCCGTCCTTGCCCGTAAGGACGTTCTGGACCTGCGGCCACAGCACTATCCCGCTCTCCAGGTTCACTACAGGCGAAAGTATCTTGCCCAGGTGCGAGAAGTACCAGCTGACGTCCGCTATCGTCACCGACGGCACGTAGACGATGTCCCCGCCGCGTATAGGACTGTTTTCAGCCTTCGCATTGCCGGCGAGCAGGCTTGAGATGTTGACGGATTTAACCTCGGCCTTCTCTCCCGCGCGCCTTATCAAAAGCACGTTCTCGAGCTTCGCGTCCAGGGTGGCCCCGCCCGCCTTGGCGATGGCCTCCATCATGGTCACGCTGGAATCCACCGTGAACACGCCGGGGCTGTTTACCTGGCCGAGCACCATCACCTTTTGGCTCTGGACGGTTGATACGTTGATGGTTATCTGCGGGTCCTTGAGGTACTTCGAGAGCCTCGCGGTCATATCGTCCCTGAGCTTGAAGATGGACATGCCGCCGGCCTGCACGTCCCCTATCAGCGGGAACATTATCTTGCCGCCCGTGTCTATCTTGAGCGTCCTATGCAGGTCGTCGTTCCTGTATATCGTTATATCGACCGTATCGCCGGGGCCGAGGATGAACTCGGAAATCCTTACCTCCTCTATCGGCGGCTTCTCCTCCTTCTCATCGACCTTGACCGGCGCGGAGGCGCACCCGGCGAGAACGACCATTATAAATACCAGGCCGATATGGATTGTCCCTTTTAGATATTTCATATGTACGCACCCTTTCATGCCGCAACGCGCTTTCACAGCTTCACCATTACCTTGCATTCGTTCCTGTTTACGGAGGCCTTGAGCGCCTCTATCGCGCCGTCGAAGGGGAACCTCCTGGAGATCATGGGAGAGGGGTCGAGCCTCCCGCGGGAAATGAGGCTTATGATGTTCGGGAATATGCCGTACCCCGCGTGCCCCCTTGCCCCCACTATCCTGTTCGCGCCTGATACAAGCCGGTCCAGATGCATGGGTGTGCTTGCGGCCGCCCGTCCGAGATATATGATCCTGCCCTGGCTGGCCATCGACCTCTCCATCTCCGGTATCGTGAGAGGGGCGGCCCCGGCGGCCTCGACCTGCACCCCGGCCCCCTCTCCCCGTGTAAGCTCCATGACCTTATCCGACGGGCTCTGTCCGCCCAGCCCCCTTGAATTGAAGGCGTAATCGGCGCCCATGCGCCTTGCGGCCTCCACCCTGCCGTCATAGACGTCGAAGGCTATTATAAGGGACGCGCCGCAGACCCTTGCAAGGGCTATGGCCCCGAGCCCTATGGGGCCGGCGCCGTGCACCACGACGGTCGCGCCGGGGAGGAACCCCCCCCCGGCCACGAAGATCCCGTTATACGCGCACCCTATCGGCTCGATAAGCGCGCCGATGTCGAAGATATCCTCCTCGGGGTACGCCTCCCTCAACCCGTCTATCTTCCAGCAGTACCTCTCGTTGACGGCTACGTACTCGGCGATGGCCCCGTTAACGCTCAGGCCCAGGAGCTCCACGTTCTCGCACTGGTTCGGCGCCCCGCCCCTGCATGAGCGGCAAAGGCCGCACCACATTACGCTCTCCACGGCCACAAGGTCGCCCTTTTTAAGGTTCGCGGCCTTTCCGCCGGTCTCCTCCACCACCCCGGAGAACTCGTGGCCGAGTATGCACGGGAACCTGGCCAGACCCGAAAAGAGTATATACCCGTCTCCGTCCGTCTCGTACAGATGGGTGTCGGAGCCGCAGACCCCGCATGATTTGACGCGGATGAGCACCTCGGTGTCCTCGGGCGCCGGCGCCGGGGTCTCTCTTATCTCGAAGACCGGGTCCTTCCAGACCTTGCTCCCGACCAACGCCCTCCTGCTCGCGCTCTCCCGCGCGCTCAAGGGGTAGCCCTCCCTCGGCTTCCACTGCGCGTCGACGAAAAGCGCCTTCATGCGCACTCCATCTCAAGCGCCTTTTTGTTTATCTTGCCGCTCCCGGTCTTAGGAAGCTCGTTCCTGAACTCTATTATCCTCGGGACCTTGTAGTGCGGGAGCCGGGCCCTGCAGAACTTGAGTATATCTTTTTCCGTGACGGCCCTGAAACCCTTCAAGGCTATTATCGCCTTGGGCACCTCGCCCCTCAGGTAATCCTTCGCCGCTATCACGGAGACCTCCTTGACGTCGGGGTGCTCAAGGAGCGCCGCCTCTATTTCAGCGGGGTAGACCTTGAGCCCGGCCACCTTCATCATTCCGGTCCTTCTCTCGACGAAGTAGAAGTTCCCGTCCTTGTCCTTCCTGCCGAGGTCGCCGCTCCGGTACCAGCCGTCCCTGAAAGGGTCCTTGTCCGCGGTGACTTCCTCGTAGTACGAGCCTACGACGCCGGGGCCCCTGAAAATCATCTCCCCGACCTCTCCCGGCGGCAGCTCCCGCCCGTTCTCATCGACTATCCGCACTTCATAGGAGCGGCACGGCCTTCCGATGGAGCCTGGGATTATCTTCTCCCCGAAGCGGTTGGCTATCGCTATGCCGGTAGTCTCGGTGCTCCCCCACACCGGTATGATATCCGCGCCGAGCTTCTTCCTGAAGGCCCGGATGAGTTCCTGGCGCGTGTACATGCCGCCGCTCTCCGGTATCCTCAGGGAGCTCAGGTCATAGGTCCTGTATTCGAGGAGCTCAAGGAGGTTCTCGTACATCGGGGCAAGCCCCATGACGCACGTCACCCCGTGCCTTGAGACGGCCTCGGCGAGCGATTTAGGCGATATCCTGTCGACAAGCACCATCGTCCCGCAAAGGTATAGCGCCCTGGCGAATATCTCGTGAGGGTGCGCGAACGGCGCGAACATGCAGAGATGGACGTCGGAGGCGGTGAGCGCGAGCGCGTCCACGGAGGCGAGCGTGTTCCAGTATATGTTGGCGTGCGTAGTTACCGCGCCCTTTGATTCCCCGGTCGAGCCGGAGGTGTAGTTCAGGTATACGGGGTCGTCCGCCTTTATGTCAAGGGATGGGGCGGCGGGCGCGCCGGTGAAGGGCAGGTCGTTGAGCGAGAGCCGCCCCTCGACCTCTGCGTCCGAGACTATGACCTTGACATCGAGGCCCGGGCAGAGCGAGACGGCCTGGTCGGCCAACGGCAGGAAGGAGCTGTGCACCAGGAAGGCGCGCGGGGTTATGGCCATGAGTATCGCGGATATCTTCTCGGCGTTGAGCTCGAAGTTGACCGGGGCGGCCAGCGCCGCGGCCTTGGCCGCCGCCAGAAAGCCCATTACAAGCTCGGGGACCCTCGGCATCATCATGGCGACCCTGTCGCCCCTCCCGACGCCGAGGCCGATCAGCCCTCCGGCAAGCCCGTTTACCCGCCGGTCGAGGGCCGAGTACGATATCCTCTCGTCGTAATATAATATCGCGTCCTTCTCAGGCTCAGAGAGGGCGTTTTTCTCGATCATCTCAACAAGCGTCATTTCCATCGCGTCATCCAGGGTGTATTGAGCCGCCTGACGGTCATCCGAAAAGGCCCGTCGACAAGCATAGCGAGCTGAGAATTTTAATAGGCGCCGGCTTTTTGAAAGACGACCTTTACCGTCTTGAACAGGATTTTGAGGTCGAGCCAGAGCGACTGGTTCTTCACGTAATCGACGTCATAGCGTATCCAGTCGTGGAACGAGGCCTCGCTCCTGCCCTGTACCTGCCAGAGGCCGGTTACGCCGGGCTTCACCTTGAGCCTGATCGACCTCCAGCTCGGGCTGAACTTCATCTCGTCCATTACAAGGGGCCTGGGTCCCACGAGGCTCATCTCGCCGCGCAGGACGTTTATGAGCTGCGGCAGCTCATCAAGGCTGGTCTTTCTGAGCTTCTCCCCGATGCGCGTCACCCGCGGGTCGTTGAAGAGCTTGAACATCGGGCCGTCGACGTTTTTTTCGGCGACGAGTTTTTGCTGGAGAGAGGGGGCGTCCTTGACCATGGTCCTGAATTTGTACATCACGAAGTCCCTGCCGTCCTTCCCGCACCGTTTCTGGCTGAAGACGCACGGCCCCTCGGAATCGCGCTTTATCATGGCGCAGATAAGAAGCATCACGGGCGAAAGGAGCGCGAGGAGGACGGCGGAGGCCAATATGTCCATAAGCCTCTTGGTAAAGAGGAAGGCCTTGTGTTTTAAACTCCCGAAGTTGAGCTTGAGGGACTCGGTAACTCCCCTGAGCTGGTACCTCGACGGCACGAGATTCAAGTCCCCGAGCCTCAAGTCCTCCACCACTATCTTGTTCTCGAATTCATCCTCCGAGCACACCCTCACCCCCCTGCCGGCGATGCAGTACTTGAGTGAGGAATCCTCCTCCATCTCGCACCCGTCAAGCAGGATGCTC